>JBDKGF010000294.1:0-13797 GCA_039798305.1 Cyanobacteriota bacterium | reverse complement strand
AGGTGTTGCCCCTGGCGCAGCAAGCGCTGGGGGAGGTGCCCTATCGATGCCGATGGGTTGAGGGAGATCTGCTGCACTGGGCGAGCGAAGCGACGGCCAAGAACGATGAACCGGTCGACATCCTTCACTCCGCCTTCGCCATTCATCACCTCAGCGACAGCGAAAAACAAACGCTGCTTGAGAACCTGCGCAGCCGGATCGCCCCGGGGGGACTGTTCATCTGGGTGGATGTATTCCGCGACGCCGGCGAAAGCCGCGACGCCTATGTGCAGCGCTACCTGCAGCGCATTGCCATGGGCTGGCCGCAGCTCTCCCCTGAGCAGCGCGAACACGTGAGTCAGCACCTGGCCACTTACGACAAGCCAGCCGAGCGCTCTGCGATTGAGGCCACTGCCAAGGCAGCTGGATGGCACTGGCGTTGGGCCTGGAGCGGAGCCCACCGCGCTGAGGCGATGGCGGTGCTCACCCCGGCCTGAGCGTCAGCTGTGCTCGCGCAGGAAACTGATCGAACCCTCCAGCTCTTCCGCGAAGCGATCGATCTCATCCAATGTGGTGGTGAAGCTGAGGCTGGCGCGGGCCGAACCGCTGATGCCGTAGTGGCGGTGCAGCGGTTGGGTGCAGTGGTGACCGCTACGGATGCAGATCCCCGCCGAATCCAGCAGGGCGGCGATGTCGTTGGCATGCACCCCCTCCACATGAAAGGCGGCGAGGGCCGCGCGATCGGGCTGCTGCTCGGGGGTGGGGCCGAGGATGCGCAGGCCGTCGATGGCCTGGAGGCGCGTGAACAGATGGCGGGTGAGCTGCTGCTCCCAGGCATGGATGTGATCGAGGCCGATTGCCTGGAGATAGTCGAGGGCTGCGCCCATCCCAACCGCTTCTCCGATCGCCGGGGTGCCCGCTTCGAACTTATGGGGCAGGCCGGCCCAGGTGCTGTGGTCGAGGTAGACGTCCTGGATCATTTCGCCGCCGCCCAGGAAGGGGGGCATCGCCTCGAGCAGGGCCTCACGGCCCCAGAGGAAGCCCATGCCGGTGGGGCCGCAGAGCTTGTGGGAGCTGCCCACCAGGAAATCAGCGCCGAGCTGCTTCACGTTCACCGGCAGGTGGGGCAGGCTCTGGCAGGCATCCACCAGCACTAGGGCACCGGCGGCGTGGGCCAGGGCCGCCACCTCCGTGATCGGATTGAGGCAGCCGAGCGTGTTGCTCACCTGCACCAGGCTCACCAGCCGGGTGCGCTCGGTGAGCTTGCTGCGCAGATCGTCAAGATCGAGCTCACCGCTGTCGGTGAGGCCGGCATGGCGCAAGACGCAGCCGGTGCGCTCAGCGAGCAACTGCCAGGGCACCAGGTTGCTGTGGTGCTCCATCACGGTGAGCAGCACCTCATCGCCGGGGCGAAGGTTGGCCTCACCCCAGCTGCGGGCCACGAGGTTGATCGCCTCGCTGGCATTGCGGGTGAACACGATCTCGTTGGGGTTGGCCGCTCCCACAAAGGCCGCCGCCTTGGCTCGGGCGCCTTCAAAGCCTTCCGTGGCACGGGCGCTCAGCTGGTGGGCGCCGCGGTGCACGTTGGCGTTGTCATGGTCGTAGTAGTGCTGCAGTGCCTCCAGCACCTGCCGAGGCTTTTGGCTGGTGGCGGCGTGATCGAGATAGATCAGCGGCTGGCCGAGACAGGCGGTCTGGGCCAGCAGCGGAAAATCCGGTCGGGTGAGCGCCGCCAGGTTGTCCGGTTGCGCCACGACAGCGGCCTGGGGTGCCGAGAGGGTGCTGGTCATGCAGAAGCCTCCAGGAGGCGCTCGAGCGAACACCAACTGCGGGCCGCTGCCGGCAGGTCCCGCAGCACTTCCTCGCAGAAGGCACGCTGCAGCAGGCCAGCCGCCTGATCGGCGCCGATGCCACGGCTCTGCAGATAGAAGAGCTCATCGGTCTGGAGGCTGCTCACCGTGGCGCCATGGGCACACTTCACGTCGTCGGCCACGATCTCCAGCTCCGGTTTGGTGTCGATCCTGGCGCGATCCGAGAGCAGCAGGCTGCGGCTGAGCTGAGCGGCATTGGTGCGCTGGGCGGCGCGGGGCACGCGCACAGCACCGTTGAACACGCTGCGCCCCTGACCGGCCGCCACCGCTTTGTGCAGTTGATCGAGCTGCCCTTCCGGACCCTTGAACTCCACGAAGCTGTGGGTGTCGGCGATGCGCTGACCATCCACCAGCTGGAGACCCCGCAGGGTGGTGTGGGCGGCGCCATCCACCTGCACGGCACGGGGCTCAAGCCGTGCCAGCCCCCAACCGGAGGTGACGCTGCTCAGCTGGGTCCGGCTTTCCGGCTCCTGCTCGATCGCCAGATGCCCCAGAAGCGCCGCATCGGATCGGCCCAGAGCCACCAGGCCGTGGCGGAGGCGGGCCCCACGCCCCAGATGGGCCTCAATCACCAGGCTGTGCAAGCCGGGTGCCTGGGCTTCGATCCACTGGGAGAGATCGAGTTCAGCCTTCTCCTCCAGAAGCAGCAACAGGCGCAGCGCCTGCAGACCCTCAGCTGCGGCGCTCACCAACTCCAGCCTGAGCTGGCTGCGGCTGGTGACCCGCAGCGCCAGCACGCGCTCAGCCGCCGCATGGTTGAGTTCCACCGGCCAGTGCTCCTGACAGCCAGCAGCGGCGAGGGTGTGACCCAACCCCTGAGCCAATTCACCAGCGCTGAGCCGCTGCAACCCAGCGGGCAGGGCCTGGTCCGCCAACGGGTCGCTGTCGCCGCTCCACGCCAGGCGTACAGCACCGGCAGCAGGAGCAGGCAACACTGCAGGAACAGGTGCCGCTGCAGCGAGAGGCAACGTCTGCAGCAGGGAGAGATCGGTGAAGCGCCAGTCTTCGTGGCGGCCCGAGGGAATCGGGATTTGGCGCAGGGCTTGGCGGCCACGCTGCTGCACCAGTGCCAGCTCTCCACTGGCTGCAGGCAGATTGGCCAGCCATTCATCCAGCCAGGCGCCCTTGGCAGCGGCCGGTGCTGCGAGGCTTGCGCTCATCAGGCCACCTCCGCCGCCAGGGCGGCGAGCTCCTGATCCACCCAGTCGTAACCGCGCTGCTCGAGCTCGAGAGCCAGCTCCTTGCCGCCGGTGCGCAGGATGCGGCCCGCCGCCATCACGTGCACGTAATCCGGCGTGATCGCGTCAAGCAGGCGCTGGTAGTGGGTGATCAGCAGCGTGGCGTTATCGGCATTGGCCAGCTGGTTCACGCCACCGGCCACAATGCGCAGGGCATCGATGTCGAGACCGGAATCGGTTTCATCGAGGATCGCCACCAGGGGCTCCAGCAGAGCCATCTGCAGGATCTCGTTGCGCTTTTTCTCACCACCGCTGAAGCCCTCGTTCACCGAACGATCCAGGAAGGCGGGATCCATCTGCACCACCTTCAAGCGCTCGCGCACCAGATCTTCGAAAGCGAAGGTATCGAGCTCCTCGTGGCCCTGCTCCTGCCGACGGGCATTCGTGGACACCCGCAAGAATTCGAGGTTGCTCACCCCGGGGATCTCGACGGGGTACTGAAAACCGAGGAACACACCGATACGGGCGCGCTGCTCGGGGTCAAGCTCAAGCAGGTTCTCGCCGCGGTAGGTCACACTGCCGCCGGTCACGCTGTAGGCGGGGTGACCGGCAAGAACCTTGGAGAGGGTGCTTTTGCCGCTGCCATTACGACCCATCACCGCGTGGATTTCTCCGGCACGCATGGTGAGGTTCACGCCCTTGAGGATCGCCTTGTCCTCCACCCGGGCATGGAGATCGCGGATCTCAAGCAGTACGGGAGCGTCGGGGCGAATCACGGCGTGGGAGTGAGCGAAAACGAACGGATAAACAGAACTGGAGCAGGCGCATCAACGCCACATCGGCAACGGGGCTGAACTCAACCCACGGAACCCTCCAGCTTGAGAGCGAGCAGTTTGTCGGCTTCGGCGGCGAATTCCATCGGGAGCTGGTTGAACACGTCACGGCAGAAGCCACTCACCATCATCGAAACCGCCTCTTCAAAACCGATACCGCGGCTCTGGAGATAAAACAGCTGGTCTTCCGAGATGCGGCAGGTGCTGGCTTCGTGCTCAACCGAAGCCTGGGGCTGCTGCGAGCGGATGTAGGGATAGGTATTAGCAGCGGCCTGATCGCCGATCAGCATCGAATCGCACTGGCTATAGTTGCGTGCCCCAACCGCTTTCGGGCCGATCTGCACCAGACCGCGATAGCTGTTGGCAGAGCGGCCGGCGCTGATGCCCTTGCTCACGATGGTGGAGCGGGTGCGCGGGCCCACGTGGATCATCTTGGTGCCCGTATCCGCCTGCTGTTTGTTGTTGGTGAGAGCCACGGAGTAGAACTCACCCACAGAATCGGCGCCCTGCAGCACGCAGCTGGGATACTTCCAGGTGATGGCTGATCCGGTTTCCACCTGGGTCCAGCTGATCTTGCTGCGGTCGCCGCGGCACTGGCCACGCTTGGTCACAAAGTTGTAGATGCCACCCACGCCGTTCTCATCGCCGGCATACCAGTTCTGAACGGTGGAGTATTTGATCGATGCATCATCCAAGGCCACCAGTTCCACCACCGCAGCATGCAGCTGGTTGGTGTCGAACATCGGAGCAGTGCAACCCTCGAGATAGCTCACCGAGGCACCCTCTTCCGCAACGATCAGCGTGCGCTCAAACTGGCCGGTATCACCGGAGTTGATGCGGAAGTAGGTGGAGAGCTCCATCGGGCATTCCACACCTTTCGGAATGAACACGAAGGAACCGTCGCTGAACACAGCGGAGTTGAGGGCAGCAAAGTAATTGTCGTTACTGGGCACCACGGTACCGAGATAACGCTCAATCAGCTCCGGGTGCTCCTTCACCGCCTCGCTGATCGAGCAGAAGATCACTCCATGCTCAGCCAGCTTCTCCTTATAAGTTGTGGCGATCGACACGCTGTCGAACACCGCATCCACGGCCACATTGGACAGACGCTTCTGTTCGCTCAGCGGAATGCCGAGCTTGTCGAAGGTTTCGAGCAGCTTCGGATCCACCTCATCGAGACTCGCCTTCTTCTGCTGCTGCTTGGGCGCGGCGTAATAAACCACGTCCTGGTAATCGATCGGCGGGTAGCCGAGAGCAGCCCAATCGGGCTCGCTCATCTGCAGCCATTGCCGATAGGCACGAAGCCGGAAATCCAGCAAGAAGGAGGGCTCCTCCTTCTTGCTGGAGATCAGACGCACCACATCCTCGCTGAGGCCCTTGGCGATCTTTTCGGTTTCGATATCGGTGACGAAGCCGTACTTGTACGGCTGGCTCACCAGATCACCAACAGCCTGTGCGTTGCTCATGGTCTGACCTTCAACCGGCGCAATGGGCTTTCACTTCTTCAAGCGTGATTGTCTGCTTCTCGCCACGGAAGGGGTTGTCTTCGGTGAGGAACAGCATGCAGTGGCACTCCTTGCGCTCACGCATCGGCACACAGGGGCAGTTCCAGAAGGCCTGGGCCACCTCGGCCTCCTTATCTTCGTAATGGCGACAGGGGCACAGGGCACCGCCGAGCTCGTCCTTATGACGGGCCAACCCTTCGAGCACCACGGCAGTGACGCTGGGATCACTGCAGAAATAGGTGCCGGTGCGCTGGGCGTAGGTCTCCGCAAATTTGCGGATCACCTCAAGGCTGTCGCTGGCTTGGGAGGCAGGAGCTTCAGACATGAGGGCAAAGGCGAGGCGGAGCGTGATGCCCGTGCGGGCTTGGCCAGCAGTTACGAAACACGAGGGTTTCGCAAGTCGACCTTAAAGCACACGGACGGCACCCGGGGGTGAGGCTGCATTGTGACGTGTGGGCGCACCGGCACCATCGACTCGTCACCACCTGAACAGGCGTGGCATGGTGTGGTGGTAAAGAGTTGGTCATGAGCGCCTCCACGCAGGCACCCACCCGAGAGGCAGCGCTCACCCTGATGTTGCGTCAGGGTGAGGTCACCGCGGCTCAGCTGGCTGAGGCACTCACGGTGTCGGTCCAGGTGATGCGCCGCCATCTGCGCTCATTGGAAGAGGAAGGCCTCGTGGAGGCCAGCCCAGCCCCCGAAGGCCCCGGCCGCCCTTCCAACCGATGGCGGCTCACCGCTGCCGGCCGGCGTCAGTTCCCCAATGGCAGCGAACATTTCGCCCTGGGGCTGCTCAGCTCGATGGCCACCAGCCTGCCCACCGAGATGGTGGATCAGTTGCTGCAGCGCCAGGCCTCCGAAAAAGCAGGCGACTACCGCCGCCTGATCGGCGACGGCAACCTGCAGGAACGCATCGAGCGGCTGGTGGATCTGCGCCGGCGCGAGGGCTATGTGGCCGACTACAAACCCAACCCAAAGGGCGAAGGCTGGGTGATCAGCGAATTCCACTGCTCCGTGATGAAGATCGCCGAGCAGTTCCCCTGTGTGTGCGATCAGGAGCTGCAACTGATCCGCCACACCTTCCCCGACTGCGCCGTAGAGCGGGTGCACTGGCTGCTGGATGGCGGCCATGCCTGCGGGTTTCTGCTCCAGCCGTGCTGAGCGAGCACGACCTTCAGGAACTGGAAAGCACGCTGCTTCCAGCCCTGGAACGCCACCACCTGCGTCTGCTGGCCCATAGCCTGCGCTGCCTCCAGCAGGCCGCCCAGGGGGGCAAAGCCATCCCAGCCCAGGCAGGCCTGATGAGCTGGGCCGAGCAACAACCCAACCTGGCGGTGGATCCCACCTTCATCCCGGTGTTGGTGGAGCAACTGGCCAAGGCTGCCGTTCAGCTCGAAGCGATTGGGCTGGAATTGAACAAGGCGCCACTGAGCCTCGAGATCAGCGACCTGGTGCGCTGGGGGCAGCAGCAGGCCGATCAGCGGCTGGGCGACACGTTCAAATCACCAGAACACTGACCCCGGCCAGGGCCAGCAAGGCGGCCAGCCAGCCGCGCCAACCCGGCCGGTCTCCCTCAAGCGGTGCCAGCGGGACCGCCATCAACGGAGCCGTGGCGAGCAGCGCCACCGCCAGACCGCCAGGCAGCTGCTGCAACGCCATCTGCTGGAGCGCGATGCCCAAGGTGGTTCCCAGCAGGGTGGCCAGCAATCCCAGGGGCCAGCGCCGGATCGAGGGCTGCGGCCCCACCCCGCTGCTTCGCCGGAACCTCAAAAGCGGCAGGAGAACGATGGCAGCTGCCAGCAGCCGTACCAGTGCCGATTGCAGCGGGTCGAGGGCTGCATCCCGCAATGCCGCCCGCGACACCAGCGCTCCAGCACTGCCGCAGAGCAGCGCTCCCAGGGCCAGACCGACACCCTGCAGCTGCAGATGCCGCGCTGTGGCAATGCCGGAACGCTGCCCCGCCACCAGCAGCAAGGCCAGGGTGATCAGGGCCAGGCCGAGCCAGTGGAGCGGCTCCGGCACCTCCGCCAACCAGACCATTCCCCCCACCGTCGCCACGGCAGGCCCGCCGGCATCGATCGTGAGCGTGCGGCGGGTGCCCAACCGGCGCAAGGCCGCGAAATAAAGGCTGTCGCCAACCGCAATCCCGAGCACACCACTGAGCGCCAACAGCAGCAGGGGGCCGGGTGCAGCCGGCCAGGGGCGACCCAGCACCAACGGCAGGAGCATCGCGAGCGCCAGCCAGTTCTTGAGCAGATTGAGCTCGGCGCCGCTGAGCGAGGTGGGCAGGCGCCGCCAGAGACTGCTGGCCAACGTCCAGCACAGAGCGGCAGCCAGGGCAGCCAGAGCACCGATCAGCACAACCTCAACCGGCGGTGGCGGCTTGCGATCATCGCTGCACCCGCCGCACCGCCGTGAGCCTCTCCCTTGAGAACGCCCTCAGCTTCTTTCAGCTGAGCTGCGGCCGCTGGCGCTCTCAGCGCAGCGTGCATCACCTGCTGCATCGCCGCGCCGAAGCAGGCGGCTCCCTGATCGTGGTGGAGGAGCTGGCCGCCAGCGATCCACGCCTGGAGGAGCTGGCCCAGCTGCATGGCCAGGACCCGGCTGGACTCGTGGGCGGCTGCTGGGTGCGCTGGAGCGCCTCGATGGCCTGGGACAAGGCCGGCGAAGACCACACCGGCGAAAGCGTGATCGGGTTGATCCCCACCGATGAACGCGGCCGCGAAGGGATCCTGCTGCGCGATCTCGGCTACGCCGAAAAGGCACCGGCCAGCTCCCGCTTCTGCATGGACGAGCACGACGGCCTGCTGCTCAGCACTGAATACGAAACGATGAGCGTGTGGGAGCGCTTCGCCTTCCAGGGCCCCAACGTGCGGGTGCGCAGTAGCACGGTGGAGGGCCTCTCCAACAACGCCTCCTTCTGCATCGAGACCCGCTGCGACGACGCGCAGCAGGAGCGACCCGCGGCCTCGACTGCGACGGGGAGCGATCAAGCCAGCCAACCAGCCCTGTCGCTGCTGGGCTGGTGAGCCTGAGAGGTTGCGAACGTTACGGACTGTGAGTCCTGCCTGAGGCAGATCAGTGGAGCCGTGAAGGCACTTCTACGATCAGCCACGACGGATGCCGAAGTTCGAGTGGCCCTCCCCCTCCTGAAGTACGCGCCCACAACGCAGAACTCGCGTGTGGATCCCCTTCGCGTGGGCTCGGACGAGGATCCCAAAGCCGTGTCCATGGACAAGGCGATGGATCGCGAAGATCAGAACTTCGTGATTGAAGCGGCTTACCGCCAGATCTTCTTCCACGCCTTCAAGGTCGATCGCGACCGCACCCTTGAATCCCAGCTGCGCAACGGTCAGATCACCGTGCGCGACTTCATCCGCTCGCTCTGCCTGTCGGATACCTTCAACCGCAGCTTCTACACCCTCAACAGCAACTACCAGGTGGCCCGCCACCTGGTGGAGAAGCTGCTGGGCCGCAAGACCCACGGCAAGTCCGAGGAAATCGCCTGGTCAGCCGTGCTGATGACCCGCGGCATCAAGGGCATGGTCGATGACATCCTCGACAGCGAGGAGTATCTGAACGCCTTCGGTTACGACACCGTTCCTTACCACCGCAATCGCGTGGTCGGCAGCCGTGACCTGGGCGAGACCCCCTTCAACATCACCAGCCCCCGCTACGACGCCTACTACCGCGGCATCCTGGGCTTCCCCCAGATCGTGTACACCGGCACCGCCCGCAAACTGCCCGAGCGCTCCCTGCAGCGCCGCGGTGGCTTCCCTCAGGACTACATGCCCTGGGTGCGCACTCTCCCCGCACTGCGTGGAGCAAGCGCAGCCGGCAGCGCCGACATCGATTACCTGGCCAAGGTTCCCTACCGCAGCATCGGCCGCTGATCCGCCGCTGAACGATCCAGGCCCTCCAGGCCACAGACCTTGCGGGGGGAAACCCCCGCTTTTTTTGTGGAAAGAGCGGTCAACAAAGCCGGTCTTGGGATGCTGACTGCAAGATCACAGACCCGGGCGGACCTGTGAGAGTTGGCCAGACTGATCCCGAACACAATCCGGAGGACCTGTGAGTCAGACCCTGTCATCGCTGGCCCGGATGACCCTGCGCCAACTGCGCCAGGTGGCGAGCGAGCTGGGTGTGACCCTCTACAGCCGCAAGACCAAAGACGAGCTGGTGAATGCGATCGGCGAACGCCAAGCCGACCTCTCCAGCCTGGAGCAGGAACACGCTCCCAGCCAGCAGGGTGATGACACCCGGGTGGTGTTCCTGCCCCGTGATCCCCAGTGGGCCTACGTGTTCTGGGAGATCAGCGAAACGGATCGTCAGCAGGCCTTCAAGGCCGGTGCCAGCCAGCTCTGCCTGCGGGTGGCCGATGTCACCGGCATGAACAACGGCGGCAGCCATCCCCACACCCTCCAGGAAGTGCCGGTGGATAGCCATGCCACCGAGTGGTACCTGCCTGTGCCCCTGAGCGATCGCGACTATCGCGTGGAGCTCGGCTACCGCGTCAGCGGTGGCGGCTGGATCTCGCTGGCGTTCTCCTCAGTGGCCCGGGTCCCGGCCCTGCACCCGAGCGAGCAGATCCTTGATCAGTTCGTGCCCTTCTCCCTCGATACGCCCCCCAGCCCCATCACCCCGCAGACGCTCCAGCCCAGCGGCGATAACGGGCTGCATGAGCGCCTGTATCAAACAGCCACGCTTGGGACACGCCGTCTCGGCCGGGGATCAGAAGCTTTCCACGAGATGGCAGAGAGCAGCGGTGCGGGTCTCAACGCATCCGGCGCCGGCTTCTGGGCCAGTGGTCGCAACGAATCCGGTGCCGGTGTGGTGGCGGCGCGACAGCGCTCCTTCTGGCTGGTGGCTGATGCCGAGCTGATCGTGTACGGCGCCACCGACCCCTCCGCCAAGCTGAGCATCGGTGGCGAGGAAGTACCGCTCTCCAGTGATGGCACCTTCCGCATCCAGGTGCCCTTCCGCGACGGTCAGCAGGTCTACGCCATTGAGGCCGTGGCTGCCGATGGCGAACAGAGGCGCAACATCACGCTCGATTTCGAACGCACCACCCCGGAAGACAACAGCAATCCCAGCGATCAGGCTGTGGCCGAATGGTTCTGAAGGCGCTGCGATGAAAGCTCTGGTTGCGCTCACCCCGATCACCGGCGCTGTGGCACTTCCCCTGTTGGTGTGCCTGCTGATGGCCAAGGTGAGCATCGGCGCCGGGGTGTTGGCTGCCGTGGTGATCAGCAGCCTCTGGTTCGTGGCGATGCTGCTCACCTCTGAACTGCCCGAGCACGGCTGATTCGAGACAGGGCGGGGAATGCTCCTGTCAGAGGCAGGGGTTGCAGCTTGATCGAGTCGAAGCGCTGCTGGGGCGTCCTGCTCCTGGCTCTCACCGTTCTGCAGGGCTGCAGCAGCCAAGCCGGCCGACTGATCGGGGCTGGCCCCGCAGAGCTCCCCCTGCCGGAGGGGATCCAGGTGGCCTTCAACCACCGCGCAGACAGCCGCTACACCAGCCCGATCCACGCAGAACCACGCAACGGCGACAACCTTGAGGCGCTGCTGATACGAGGAATCGAGGCAGCTGAGCAGGAGATCCTGGTGGCGGTGCAGGAGCTCTCCCTGCCGGCCGTTGCCGAAGCGCTGGTGCGCCAACACAGGCGGGGGGTGAGTGTGAAGGTGGTGCTGGAAAACACCTACAGCACCCCGTGGAGCGAGCAACACGACGCGGATCTTGAAGGCCACGCACGCCAACGCCGTCAGTTGCTGATGGAGCTGGCGGATCGCAACCGCGACGGGGTGCTGAGCCTGGAGGAACAGCAGGGCAGTGACGCAGTGGCCCTGCTCACGGCCGCCGGTGTTCCATGGCTGGACGACACGGCCGATGGCAGCAAGGGCAGCGGCCTGATGCATTCGAAATATGTGGTGGTGGATCGACGGGTGGTGATCACCGGATCGACGAACTTCACCGCTTCATGCATTCATGGCGACGCCGCCGATCGCCGCACCCGCGGCAACGTCAATCACCTGCTCCAGCTGGACAGCCCCCAGCTGGCCGAGCTGTTCGCCGACGACTTCAGCCGCATGTGGGGCGATGGGCCAGGGGGCCAGCCCGATAGCCGCTTCGGGCTGGCCAAACAATCAGGCCCCGCGACCAGGGTGATGGTGGGGCAAACCACCGTGGACGTGCTGTTTGCCCCGCACCGGCGCAGCGACCCCAACCACGGCCTCAACCTGATCAGCAGCGCCCTGGCCACGGCAAAACAAAAGCTGGACCTGGCCCTGTTCGTGTTTTCAGCTCAGGACCTCACGGCTGTGATCGCGGGTCTGCAGGCCAAGGGCGTCCGGCTGCGCCTCCTGGCCGATCCAGGCTTTGCCAGCCGCTCCTTCTCCGAAGTGCTTGATCTGCTCGGCGTTGCCCTAGCGGATCGGCACTGCAAACTGGAGGCCGGCAACCAACCTGTCAAACAGGCAGCCGAGGGGGTGGGGATCCCGCTGTTGGCCAGGGGCGACAAGCTCCATCACAAACTTGCCGTGATCGACGAGCGCACCGTGATCACAGGCTCGTTCAACTGGAGCCCGTCGGCAGCCCATCAGAACGATGAGGTGCTGCTGCTGATCCACTCACCGCTTCTGGCCGCTCACTTCACCCGCGAGATGGATCGCCTCTGGAAGGGCAGTGACCTCGGGATCAACGCCCAACTCGAGCGCAAACTACTCGAGAACCGCAGACGATGCGGCAGTGGTACACAGCGACTGCGAGCAGCAAGCAGCCTGAGCACTTCCGCCGGATCGAACGGCCACACCAGCGGAACTGATTTTCGCTTCTAAGGTGATTGGAACCGCTGGAAGATGCGATGTTCACAGCTACGGCGCTCATCACTGCTGCCGCGGTCATGCTGATGCTGACGCCCATGTTGATGGTGCTTTGAGCATTGCACTGAAGGTCTTTGACCACCCCAGCGATGCATCCCTCATCAGCTGAAAGCACTGGGGTGAAGCAAAGCGATCGAGCCCATTGCATGATGGGCAACACCGTTTCAGTTGTGATGACTGCTCGTCGGATCTGGCGCCTGCCTGCTGTTTCCGCACTGGCTTCCACGGCGACTTTGCTGGTGGCCGTTGTTCTGCCCGCAGGCAGCCGCAGCGCTCCGTATGTGGCCTTCCCCAGCCAGGAGAGTCTGCGCCAGGTGCAACTGGCTGCCCTGGCCTGCGCCAGAGAGAACACCAGTGAAAGCTGCAACCGTGCCCAGCAACTGGGGGATCCACTGATGGACCACCCGCGGCTCCCCGCCAATTGCAAGGATCTGATCTGGCAGATGCTGGCCAAGGCTCAGCCAGCAGCGGTCAACAGCTTCAGCCGCCGGCAAGCGATCAACGATCCTGCCGAGCGTCTGTTGCTGGTGTGCCGCAGCGCTGAAAAGCCCGAGGCCGCTGAGGCACCGGCAGCCAAACCATCCGCCGGCGGG
The DNA here is from genome assembly GCA_039798305.1 of Cyanobacteriota bacterium. Lineage (GTDB taxonomy): Bacteria > Cyanobacteriota > Cyanobacteriia > PCC-6307 > Cyanobiaceae > Vulcanococcus. Next base: position 959 of record JBDKGF010000294.1, on the reverse strand, counting down.
ATCAACTTTGGTGGCAGCTGACGCTGCGGGGTGATCTGCGCTGCGAGAGAAACCCTGGGAGCGGACTAACTTGGTGCCGCCTCGGCAGCCTCCGATGACCAGCGGCGTGCAGCAGATCCCGCTCGATCAGCCTTTCCTCGACCAGAAGCCAGGCACCTCCGGCCTACGCAAGAGCAGCCGCCAGTTCGAGACCGCCCACTACCTCGAGAGCTTCATCGAGGCCATCCTGCGCACCGTGCCCGGCGTCGCGGGCGGCACGCTGGTGGTGGGCGGCGACGGCCGCTACGGCAACCGCCGCGCCATCGGCGTGATTGCACGCATGGCCGCAGCTCATGGCGTAGCCCGGGTCATCACCACCACCGGCGGCATCCTCTCTACACCGGCGGCCTCGCACCTGATCCGCCAGCGCCAGGCCACAGCCGGGATCATCCTCTCTGCCAGCCATAACCCCGGCGGACCGGAAGGCGACTTCGGCGTGAAGGTGAACGGCGCTAACGGCGGACCGGCACCGGAGTCACTCACCGACGCCATCTATGCCTGCAGCCAGACGCTGGATGGCTACCGGATCCAGGACGACATCTCCCTGAACCTGGACACACCCGGGCAGCAGAGCATCGGCAGCCTGCAGATTGAAGTGATCGATGGGGTCGACGACTACGTCGCTCTGATGCAGAAGCTGTTCGACTTTGATCAGATCCGCGACCTGCTGACCCACGACTTCCCAATCGCCTTTGACGCGATGCACGCCGTGACCGGCCCCTACGCCAAGCGGCTGCTGGAAGGCCTGCTGGGAGCACCAGCGGGAAGCGTGCGCAATGCTGAACCGCTGGAGGATTTCGGTGGCGGCCACCCCGACCCCAACCTCACCTACGCCCACGATCTGGCCGAGCTGCTGATGGGCAGCGACGCCTACCGCTTTGGTGCCGCCTGCGATGGCGACGGCGATCGCAACATGATCC
>JBDKGF010000293.1:0-2923 GCA_039798305.1 Cyanobacteriota bacterium | reverse complement strand
TATCAGACGTAACCAAAACGCCGACTGGTGTGGGTTGATCCGCTTGCGTAACCGTTTCTGTCAACTTGATCAGATCCGTGCAATGGCAAGGGATCTGAGCGTTTGCAGGTGCTACGTTCCGCCTCAGGTGCGTCGATCCTTCACGCCATGCGCGATGCCATCACCGGTCTGATCGGTCGGTATGACCAGCTGGGCCGCTATTTCGATCGCGATGCGGTCGACCGCATTGCCACCTACTTCTCGGAGGCGCAGTTGCGTCTCAGCGCCGTTGAGCTGATCAACCGCGAGGCCGCCGAGATCGTGCGCGAAGCCAGCCAGCGCCTCTGGCAGTCCGATCCCGAGCTGTTGTTGCCCGGCGGCAATGCCTACACCACCCGTCGCTGGGCCGCCTGTCTGCGCGACATGGACTATTTCCTGCGGTATGCCAGCTATGCCCTGGTGGCCGATGACAGCACCATCCTCAACGAGCGGGTGCTCAACGGACTTGACGACACTTACAAGAGCCTGGGTGTGCCCACCGGCCCCACTGTGCGCAGCATTGCCCTGATGGCTGATGTGGTGTGCGAGCAGTTGCTGGATTCCGGTGTGGCCAGTGCCGAGCAGCTCAGTGCTGTGGTGCGCGCACCGTTTGAGCACCTCTGCCGCGGTCTCGCTGATAACAACGTTCGCGCCCGCTGATCAGTCCTTCCACGACTGCGTAGGCTCCCCCGTACCGACCCATCCAGGCCTTGGCAACCACCACTCTTCCTGTGTCCGATCGGCATCGTCTCAATCTCGCTCCGATCGCCACACCGGATCGGTTGTTGCTGGGCCCCGGTCCTTCCAACGCCCACCCCACGGTTCTGCAGGCCCTGAGCCGCACACCGATCGGTCACCTGGATCCCCTCTATGTCGCCCTGATGGGCGAGGTGCAGGAACTGCTGCGCTACGTGTGGCAGACCGACAACCGTCTCACCCTGCCGATGAGCGGCACTGGGTCGGCAGCGATGGAAGCCACCATCGCCAACATGGTGGAGCCCGGTGACACCGTTCTGGTGGCCGTGAAAGGCTATTTCGGCCTGCGGTTGCAGGACATGGCCGGTCGCTACCGCGCTGATGTGCGCACGATCGAAAAGCCCTGGGGTGAAGCCTTCAGCCTCGAGGAGATCGAGGCCGGCCTCAAGCAGCATTGCCCGAAGATCCTGGCGATGGTGCATGCGGAAACCTCCACGGGCGTGCGTCAGCCGATGGAAGGGATCGGTGATCTCTGCCGCCAGTACGACTGCCTGCTGCTGCTCGACACCGTGACTTCCCTCGGTGCAGTGCCGCTTTACCTCGATGAGTGGAAGGTGGATCTGGCCTACAGCTGCAGCCAAAAGGGTCTGAGCTGCCCTCCAGGTCTTGGCCCGTTCACCATGGGCCCCCGCGCCGAAGAGAAGCTCGCCGCCCGCACTGGAAAGGTGCCGAACTGGTACCTCGATGTGAGCCTGCTCAACCAGTACTGGGGCAGCGATCGTGTGTATCACCACACCGCGCCGGTGAACATGAACTTCGGCATGCGCGAGGCCCTGCGTCTGATTGCTGAAGAGGGTCTGGACAACGTGTGGGCGCGTCACCGTCGTAATGCGGAGCGTCTGTGGTCCGGTCTTGAGGCCCTTGGCCTGGAGTGCCATGTGCCGGAGGAGCTGCGGCTACCCACCCTCACCACCGTGCGCATCCCCGAGGGCGTCGATGGCAAGGCCTTCACCTTGCATCTGCTCAACAAGCACGGCATCGAAGTCGGTGGTGGTCTCGGTGCCCTTGCCGGCAAGGTCTGGCGCATCGGCCTGATGGGTTACAACAGCCGCGAAGAGAACGTGGATCTGCTGCTCAACCTGCTGGAGCAGGAACTGCCGGCCTTCCGGAGCGCTGCTCCCGTTGCTGCCGCCGTCGCTGCCTGAACCAGCGCACCAGCTGATCCGTGCAGCGATCGGCTTCCACACCGCCCACCAGCTGCATGTGATGGTGGGCGCTCGGGCTGGTGCTCAGGTCGAGTACGCCTCCTAAGCCACCCCGTTTGGGGTCGCTCGCACCGAACACCACCCGGCCGACGCGTGCCTGCACCAGAGCCCCCGCACACATGGGGCATGGCTCCAGTGTCACGAGCAGGGTGCAGTCATTGAAGCGCCAATCGCCGCGCAGGCGTGCTGCCTGCTGCAGCGCCACCAGTTCGGCGTGGCCCAGGGGCTGTTGGTCGCGCTCGCGCCGGTTACTGCCCCAGCCCACGGCCCGGCCCTGACCATCCACCATCACGGCGGCCACCGGAATTTCGCCCTGGCGTCCGACCAGTTCGGCGTGTCGCAACAGCCGTCGCATCCAGAGGAGTTGCTCCGCCGGCTCCAGATCATCCGCCCATGCTCTGTGCACAATGCCAGCGCCTGATCCCATCCCGCCATTGGTGAGAATGGGCACACCCTGTGGCGTCCCCTTGGCTCCAGCCCCTCAGCCCGAGCCAGCGGCCGCTTCTTCCTTGCCGCTGTTTCCCGATCCTGCGCGGTTGGATCCGGATCTTCAGGCGTTTCTCCAACAGACAAGCGATCAGCTCTGCCGCTGGTGGGCCGATTCGAGTCAGCGCTCTCCACTACCCCTGCTCAGCGTGCTGCCGGAGGTGGCACCTGCCACGGATGGCCTGCATCCGCTGTCTCTGCTTGATGATCTCCAGCTGGTGATGGATGGGGCCTTCAATCCGGTGCATCCGGGTTCGATGGCCCATCTGGATCCGCCCCCGCTCACGGCTTCGGTGGCCGCCGATCTGATCTGCGCCGGCCTGAATAACAATCTGCTGGCGGAAGAGCTGTCGCCCAGCCTGTCGCGGCTTGAGCGCAGCCTCTGTGCCTGGATGGCCGAACGTCTGGGTCTTGGTGCTCAGGCCGGTGGGGTGGCCGCCAGCGGCGGCAGCCTCAGC
>JBDKGF010000292.1:0-7727 GCA_039798305.1 Cyanobacteriota bacterium | reverse complement strand
GTGGTGGGGCGACGCAGCGCTCAGGCCAGTGGCACCTGCTTCCTGGCTGATGAACTGGCCCTGCAGGTGCTGCATGGCCCCGGTGATCCGAGGGTGAGCCGCGTGGAAACCCTCAGCCGCTACCGGCTGGTGGGGCCGGATCGCATCGAAGCCGAGCAATGGCAGGCCAGCTATGGCTCACCGGCCGAGGGACTCGCGGCTGAGGCCCGGCGCAGCTGGCGGGGCCAGCTGGTGCTGGAACGCCTGGATCAGGGCCGGCCCACCTGAGTGCCGATCGCGTCGCGCCACTGCCAGAGCGATGCGAGCAGGGGATCATCCGCCAGCCCGGGCACCCCACGGCCAGCAAGGGGGGCTCCGGCGCTGGCAGGGAAGAGCAGCAGCGAGAGCTGAGCCACCACCGCCAGATCCGCCAGGCTGAGCTGATCACCCACCAGATAGGGCTGCTGCTGCACGAGAACCGACAGCTGCTCAAGGTTGGCGCGCAGCTGCTCGAGGCCGCCGTGATCGATCACCTGCCCCAGGCCGCTGAGCACACCGGAGGGCAGCGCGCCGACCAGACTGCGCAGAGGGGCCGGGGTGGCATCGGGAAGCAGACCGCCACGCAGCACGGGATCAGCGGCGGCCGCTTGCACTAGGGCGAGCCGAACGCCAGCGGCGAGGGCGGTATCGGCCCAGTCTTCGAGGAGCAGCACCTGGGCGCGTCGTGCCGGATCGACCGGCAACAGCGCCGGCTGGGGTGACTGGCGCTCCAGGTAGTGGGCGATGGCACTGGAATCGGCGATCACCTCCGCGCCATCCACCAGTACCGGCACCTGCCGCTGACCCGACAGGCGATAGAGCTCCAGCTGCCCTAACCCGGGAGTGACCTCAACCACGCTGTAGGCCAGGCCCTTGGCCGCCAGCACCAGGCGCACCTTCTCGCAGAAGGCGGAGTGGCGGAACTGATGGAGCTCCAGCATCGAACCCTTTTGGCGGCAGAGTAGCCAGCACTCAATGACCAGCGCCCGAGCCCCGATGCGGGATTTCTTCCTCAATGTGACGCGCTATCCGCGCTATCTGATCGCCTTCGGTCTGGGCGTGGCCAACTCGGTGCTCGAACCTCTCGCCCAACGGCGCAGCAATCCAGTCACGGCGGTGGCGTTGGTGGGAGCGCTGGTGAGCGGTCTGCTGAGCCTGGGGCTGATCCTGCGTGCCATGGTGAGCACAGATGTGATCGCCTAGGCATGGCGCAGGGCAGGCGGGTGGAACGGGTGGCGGCCTCAATCCGCCGTGAGATCAGCGAACTGCTGGTGAACGGGATCAAGGACGATCGCGTCAGCCTGGGCATGGTGAGCGTCACCAACGTGGAGGTGGCCGGCGATCTGCAGCACTGCAAGATCTTCGTGAGCGTGTATGGCACCCCGGAGGTGCAGGATCAGGCCCTGGCTGGGCTGCGCTCTGCAGCGGGCTATGTGAAAGGTGAACTGAGCCGCCGCCTCAACATGCGCCGCACCCCGGAAGTGATCTTCCACCTGGATCGGGGCATCGAGAAAGGCACCTCGGTGCTGGGGCTGCTCAATCAACTCGAGCAACGTCGCCAGGAGCGCGGCGAGATCCCGGAAGGCACCGGCCAGATCGACGATGACCTCAGCTGAGCTGCGGCGCCAGCTGGCTGAATTGCTGGTGGTGCGGGGCAGCGGTTACAGCCGCGACAGCCAGCGCCGCTATCCCCGCTGGGAACTCACCAATGCCGAGCTGAAGCAACTGCTCGAGGCGGGCGTAGGCGGGGTGATCCTGCTGGGGGGCAGCGCCGAAGATCTGCGGCTGCGCTGCGCCCAACTGCAGCTCTGGGCCCGGCAGCCCCTGCTGCTCTGCGCCGATGTGGAGGAGGGCGTGGGCCAGCGCTTTGAAGGGGCCAGCTGGCTGGTGCCGCCCCTGGCCCTGGGGCGGCTGCACGGCCGTGATCCAGCCAAAGCCGTGGCCCTGGCGGAACGGTATGGCCGCTGCTGCGGGCGCCAGGCACGGCTGCTGGGGCTCAACTGGGTGCTGGGGCCCGTGTGCGATGTGAACAACAACCCGGCCAACCCGGTGATCAACGTGCGGGCCTGGGCGGAAACGCCGCAGAGCGCGGGCGCCCTGGCGGCCTCCTTTGTGCGCGGCTGCCAGGGCGAGGGGGTGCTGGCCTGCGCCAAGCACTTCCCCGGTCATGGCGACACCAGCAGCGACTCGCACCTGGAGCTGCCGCTGATCCCCCACAGCCATGCCCGGTTGGAGGCGGTGGAGCTACCACCCTTCCAGGCCGCCATCGCCGCCGATGTGGCCTCGGTGATGACGGCCCACCTGCAGCTGCCGGCCCTCGACACGACCCATCCCGCCACCCTCTCGCCTGCCGTGCTCAGCAAGCTGCTGCGGCATGACCTGGGCTTTAACGGCCTGGTGGTGACCGATGCGCTGGTGATGGACGCGATCACCCAGACCTATGGCGCGGCGGAAGCGGCCGTGCTGGCGTTCGAAGCCGGTGCCGATCTGATCCTGATGCCCGCCGATGCCGGCGCCGCCCTGGAGGGCCTGGCGGCGGGGGTGGAGAGCGGGCGCATCTGCCTGAGCCGCGTGCAAGCGAGCCTGGAGCGACGCAGGGCTGCCTTGCAGCGCTGCAGGCCGGTGTGTTCAACGAGCCTGGAAACGGTGCTGAACGAGCTCAGCGCACTGGTGTCGGCCGAAGAACGCGCGCTCACCGATGAACTGCTGCAGCTCAGCCTGGAAGAGCAGGGCGGATCGGTGCCGCCAGCCGCCCCCGGTGTGAACCTGATCCGGCTTGACAGCGCACTGAATGCCCCGCAGTTGCCAGCCATGGCGCCGGCGCTGTTGCGTCCGGCAGCTCAGGGCTATCAGGCCGTGCTGCTCGATGGACGCAGCCCGAGCCCCTGGAGCGGCAATCCGGAAGCGCCTCTGGCCCTTGAACACCTGGGGAGCGGACCCGTTCTGCTGCAGCTGCTGGTGCGTGGCAATCCCTTCCGCGGCAGTGCCGGCGGGGATGAACCGTGGCCGCAGGTGGTGCGGCAGCTGCTGGCGGCCGGACGTCTGGCGGGGCTGGCGGTGTATGGCAGCCCCTACCTGTGGGAGCAGCTGCACACACTGCTGCCACCGGAGCTGCCGGCGGCCTACAGCCCGGGCCAGATGCCGCAGGCCCAGGCGGTGGTGCTGGAGGCTCTGGGCCTGACGGCGGTCGCCCTGGAGGGAGGCTTCAACCAGGGCGGCTTCACGGACTGAGCAAGCGAGCCGCGGCCTGCCACTAGCCTCAGGCCGCCTGCCCCGCCGCCATGCTCAGCCTCTCGATGATCGTGCGCGACGAAGCGACGCAGATCGAAGACTGCCTGCGCTCGGTGCAGGGCTTCGTGGACGAGATGGTGGTGGTGGACACCGGCTCCACGGACAACACCGTGGCCCTGGCGGAAGCGATGGGGGCACGGGTGGAGCGCATCGCATGGCCGGGTGACTTCGCACCGGCCCGCAACCAGGCGCTCGCATGGGTGAGCGGCGACTGGGTGTTGGTGCTCGATGCCGACGAGCGTCTGCGGCCGGAAGCCATGGCACCCCTGCGGGCCCTGATGGCGCAACCGGATGTGCTGCTGATCAACCTGCTGCGCCATGAGCGCGGGGCGGTGCAATCGCCCTACTCAAATGTGAGCCGCCTGTTCCGGCGCCATCCAGCGATCCGCTGGAGCCGCGCTTACCACTCGATGGTGGATGACAGCGTGGCTGAACTGCTCCAGCAGGAAAGCCACTGGCGCATCGCCGACTGCCCTGAGCCGGCTCTGCTGCACGACGGCTACCGGCCGGAGCTGCTGGCCCAGGGCAACAAGCCGCAGCGGCTGCGCCAGGCGATGGAAGCCGAGCTGCTGGAGCGACCAGGCGATCCCTATGCCTGCGCCAAGCTGGGCAGTCTTGAGGTGGCGGAAGGCAACCTGGAGCGCGGCGTCGCGTTGCTGCGCCAAGGGCTGGCGCAGTGTTCGGCAGAAGCACATCCCGAGCGCTACGAGCTGCTGCTGCATCTGGCTCTGGCGGAAGCGCTGCGCGATCCCGACGCTGCGGCTGCCCTCTATCGGGATGCCCTGGCACTGCCGCTTGCCCCGCGCCTGAGCCTCGCCGCCCGGCTCAACCTGGCTGCCCTGCTGCTCCAGCAGGGCCAGGCTCAGGAGGCCGAAGCGCTCTGCCAGCAAGCCACCGCCACCGCCCCCGAAATCAGCCTGGGCTGGTACAACCTCGGCCTGATCCGCCGCCGCCTCGGCGATATCGCCGGCGCCCTCGAGGCCTACCGCGAAGCGCGGCGACTCCAGCCCGAGCACCCGGAAACCCACCAGAATCTCGCGGTGGCTCTTCTGCTCGACGGCGACATCGACGGCGCCCGCAGCAGCTTCCGCCAGGCGATCGCGCTGCTCAACCAGCAGGGCCGCAGCAGCGATGCAGCCCTGCTACGCCAGCAGGCCGGGGCGATGGTGAAGCTGGAGGGCTGAACGCGATGCCGATCCCCAAGCCTCTGCAGGGACGCACCATTGCCGTCACCAGGGCTGAACAGCAGCTGGGCGAGGCACGGCGCCTGTTCGAGCAGGCCGGCGCAGCGGTGTTGGATCTGCCGGCCCTGGTGATCGGTCCACCCGATGAGTGGGGCCCCCTGGACGACGCCCTGGCCGAGCTGGATGAATTCCACTGGCTGGTGGTGTCGAGCAGCAACGGGGTCGATGCAGTGGAGCAGCGGCTGCAACGGCTGGGCGGCAGCCTGGCCCGCCGCCCCCAGAGCCTCAAGATCGCGGCCGTGGGCCGTAAGACAGCGGCCCGCCTCGAAGCGCTTGGGGCGCCGGCTGATTTCGTGCCGCCCCAGTTTGTGGCCGACAGCCTGATCGATCACTTCCCGGTATCGGGCTGGGGCCTGCGGCTGCTGCTGCCGCGGGTGCAGAGCGGCGGTCGGACGGTGCTGGCTGAAGCCTTTGGTGAAGCGGGTGCCCGGGTGGTGGAGGTGGCCGCCTACGAATCGCGCTGCCCCGCATCCCTGCCGGAAGCCACCGCCGCGGCCCTGGCCGCCGGCAGCGTGGATGCGATCACCTTCAGCAGCGGCAAAACCGTGCAGCACACTGCCCGGCTGCTGGAGCAACAGTTCGGAGCCCAGTGGCAAGAGCAGCTCAGCGAGGTGGCCCTGGTGTCGATCGGCCCCCAAACGAGCCGCACCTGCCGCGCGCAGCTGGGCCGGGTGGACAGCGAAGCCGACCCCCACGACCTCGACGGACTGGTGGCAGCCTGCGCTCAGGCCTTGGAGGGACGGCCGCTCAGAGGCTGAACACCCTGCGCTGCCCGGCCTGATTGAGCACCAGGCGACCACTGGCCACATCAATGCTCGTCACCGACCAATCGGAAGGCAGCAGGGCCGGCAGACCGGAACCCGGGCAAACGCCACGGCGACCCACACACACCGCACCGCTCTGCTCCCCCACCTGCACCAGGGCCTGGGCCTGACCGGCACTGCGGATCACACCGGTGAAGCGCAGGTCCGCGGCCGGAGCGACACCTGGTGCGACCACCTTCGCCTGAGGCAAAGGAGCGAAGGGGTCTGGTCGGCCAGTGGGCAGCGCTGCCACCACCTGCTGCGGCGTGGGCAACGGTGTGAATCCGGCGGCCGGTGCTGGCTCGGCCGGAGCGGGTTTCACCGCCGCCGCAGGCTGAGAGGGCGGCGGGAGGCTGATGGTTTCAGGCCCGGAACTGGAGGCACATGCCGTGAGGACAGGCAGCAGCGCGAAGACACCAAACCAGTGCCAGAACGATTCGGCACCGCTCGGGACTCGTCTGTACTCGGAGGCGTCACTCCTGCTGGCCATACCCGCTCTGGACGAGATCGCGGAAGCGATCCAGGTTGGCCTGGAGCTCCTTGGTCACGATCCCCCCCAGGATGGAGGGTTCCATCAGCGGTGCCAACACACCCGGCAGCTCGTAGCTCACCGTGAGCTTCACGGCGGTGAGCTCAGGGCCCTGGGGATAGAAGCGCACGGCGCCTTTTGTAGGCAGGCCGCCCACGGATTCCCAGTGCAGCTGCTGAGCCTCCACCCGCTGGGTGATGCGGGCCTTCCAGTGGAAGCGAAAGCCCTGGGCGGCCAGGGTCCAGTCGGTGAGGTCGGGGTCGCCGGGTTCGGTCACCACCGATTCGATCCAGTTCATCCAGCGCGGCATGGCCTCGAGATCGCTCCACACCGCCCACACCCGCTCGGCCGAGGCCTTCACCTCCGTGGTGACGCTGTGTTCAAGCCAACGGCCCATGGGAATCAAGCGAGGGGGTGATCCGGCTGGTGTGATCAGGCAACAGCCGCGTTGGTGGCCAGCTCAGCCTTCCGGCCCAGGATGGCGGCGGCGGCCAGTCGTCCACTCATGGTGGCGCCTTCCATCGAATCGATGTAGTCCTGTTTGGTGTAGCTGCCGGCCAGGAAGAAGTTGCCAACAGGCGTGGCCTGATCCGGGCGATAGGGCTCCATGCCCGGTGCTTCGCGATAGAGCGACTGGGCCAGCTTCACCACGTTGCTCCAGACCAGCTTCAGGTTGCGGGCCGAGGGGAACAGGCGCCGCACCTGCTCATCGGTGGCAGCCACGATCTCCTCGGTTTTCTTGGGGATCCAGGGATCACCAGGAGTGAGCACGCACTGCAGCAGCGAGCCCACGCCCTCCTTGCGGTAGTCCACCGGGCTGGCCAGGGCCAGGTCGGCGAAGCAGCTGAAGTCGGCGTCAGCGGTGTAGAGGAGGTTGTCGAGGCCGGCGGGGCGCTCCACATCGCGGCGGGCGGCTTCTTCCAGCGCACCATCGCCGAGTTCGGTCACCCATCCGTCGTAGCGCAGCTGCACGGTGGCCACAGGCACGGCCTCGAGCTTGTAGAGGTTGTCGAACAGGGGCCAGCGGCGCCAGGCCTCGGGCACCATCCGCTGGATGCCGGGCACATCACAGGCCGCCAGGTAGGCATCGGCCTTCACCTCAAGTTCGCCATCGGGGGTACCGAGCTTGAGAGCACTCACTTGGGTGGAGGGCTGGCCATCGGCACCCGCTGCACCTTCTTCAAACACCACCTCGGTCACGCGGTGCCGCAGGTGAAGCTTGCCGCCGCGCTCCTGGATGTAATCGAGGATCGGGCCGGTGAGCCAACGGTGCGGCGAGCCCTTGAGCAGATTGAGCTTGGAGGCTTCGGTTTTCGCTGCAAACATCATGAAGATGGTGAGCATGCAGCGGGCCGAGATCGCCTCGCAGTCGATGAAGCCGAGGGCATAGGCAATCGGATTCCACATTCGCTTGATGCTCTGCTCACTGCCGCCATGGCCTAGGAACCACTGCTGGAAGCTGATGCGATCGAGATCACGGATCACCTTCATCGCCCCCTCGTAATCCACCAGGCCGCGCACGATCGGGCTGGTGCCCAGCGCCAGGGCGTTGCGCAGCTTGTCGAGCCAGTCGAGCTGGGGGGTGGTGAAAAAGGCCTTGAGCCCGTTGAAAGGGGCGCCGAGGGCAAAGCGGAAATCCAGCTCGCGCAGGTCGCCGCCGGCGTTCACGAAGAGATGGGTGTGGTCTTTGGGGAGCAGGTTGTCGATCGCTCCCACCTTGCGCAGCAGGGCAAAGAGGTTGGCGTAGTTGAAGAAGAACACGTGCAGCCCCATCTCGATGTGGTTGCCGCCTTCATCCACCCAGCTGCCCACCTTGCCGCCCATGAACGGCCGGGCCTCATA
>JBDKGF010000291.1:0-3619 GCA_039798305.1 Cyanobacteriota bacterium | reverse complement strand
ATCCTCCAGCCCCTTCTCCGGCGCCACCCGACCCACCCAGCCGAGCAGCGCTTCGGGTTGGGCTCGGAACTGATAAGCGTTCAGATCGAAGCCATTGCCCACCAGCAGCGGGGGATGGGGCAGGGCAAAGTCAGCGGCCTGAGCAGCGGTGTGAAAGGCCAGACGGCGCTGATCCCAGGCGGCCACCTCAGCGATGACCGCATCCATGGCGGCATTCACCGAACCCATGCTCACGAGGTGAAACAGCGGCAGCGGTGCCGTGGGCGTCAACCAGAAGGGCAGCCAGTCGTAGCCGAGGTTGAGCACCGCATCGAAGCCGGCAGCCGGCGCCTCAGCGAGCACCCGACGCCAGAAGCGGGCCAGCAAGGCGTCCGCCGGCATGGTGATCAACGCCTCGCGGCCCTGGTGCTGCACGCTCGGCTGAGGCGAGCCCCCGCAGCTCCAGACCTCTGCGGCAGCACAATCAGCCGGCAGCTGTGAGCCCTCGGCCGCCAGCACCGTGATCCGATGCCCCCGCTGCAGCAGCCCTGCCGCCAGGCCGGCAAGGGTGAGCTCCACACCCCCGCCGCGGCCACTACCCAATGGCCCAAGGGCCGTGGCCACCACAAGCAGCTTCATGGCACCGCCTCAGCCGCAGCGCCGCCGGGATGCCAGAGCAGGGCACGGCGATTGATCAACACCACACTCACCAGAGCCAGAGCAGCCCCGAGCCATTGCAGTGGCTCCAGCTGTTCCTCCAGCAAGGCCACCCCGCAGAGCAAGGCGAACACCGGTGTGAGGAAGGTGAGCGAGGTGAAGCTGGTGAGGTCGCCGTGGTTGGCGAACCAGAAGAACAGCCCGTAGGCGACGGCACTGCCCAGCAGAGCGGCATAGACTATCAATCCCCAGTGGAGCAGAGTCCAGTGGGGCCAGAACGGTGGGGCTTCCGGACTGAAGGCCGGCAGCAGGGCCGAACCGGCCAGCAGCGGCAAGGCACCGAGAAGCATGTGCCAGCCGGTCACGGCCACCGCATCGCTGTGGCGGCAGGCGTAGCGGCTGATCACGGTGCCGAGGGCCATGGCCAGCGCGGCGGCGAGCATCCAGAGCTCGCCATGGCTCCAGGCCTGATCCCCCAGGAACTCCGGCCCCATCAGCCACCAGTGGCGCAACAGCGGAGCCGGTAACCCCAGGCAGAGGATGCCGAGCAAACCCACCAACAACCCCAGCCAGCCCACCGGATTGATCGCATCACCGAAGAGGCTGCGGGCCAGCAGAGCCACCAGCAGCGGCTGGGAATCGATCAGCACCGAACCCAGACCAGCCCCCGTACCGACCAGGCCGCGGGCGAGCAGGGCCTGAAAGGCGGTGGCATCCACCAGGGCAAACAGCAGCAACCACAGCCAGTCACGCCGGTCGACCCTCCACGTGCCCCGCCAGAACCAGCCGACCAGCAGCAACACACACCCCGCCGGCAGCAGCCGCATCCAGGCCAGGGTCAAGGGCCCGGCGTCCACCAGCAGGGGCTTCATCGCCGCCATCGCCGTGCCCCAGAGAGCAAACGGCAACACCATCAGCAGCCAGCGCACCTTCACCAGCACCAGCGGCCCACAGGCTCCTTTTTAAGATCCAGCCACTGCACACCGCCTCGATGGTCTGGCCCTGGCGCCGCAAGTCCCGCCGCAAATTGGCGCGCATCGCCATCGAAGGGGCGATTGCCTCCGGCACCCGCGAACGGGTGCTCAAGGCATTGCGGGAGGTGGAGCAGCGCGAATTCCCGGCCCTGCTGCTGCGCATCGACAGTCCCGGCGGCACCGTGGGGGACAGCCAGGAGATCCACGCCGCTATCCAACGGTTGCGCGAGAAGGGCTGCCGGGTGGTGGCCAGCTTCGGCAACATCTCCGCCTCCGGCGGGGTTTACGTGGGCGTCGCCGCCGAAAAGATCGTGGCCAATGCCGGCTCGATCACCGGCTCGATCGGCGTGATCCTGCGCGGCAACAATCTCTCCCGGCTGCTCGAACGCATCGGCGTGCAGTTTGAAACGGTAAAAAGCGGTCTGTACAAGGACATCCTTTCGCCGGATCGTGCCCTCACCGCTGCCGAGCGCCAGTTGCTGCAGGAGCTGATCGACTCGAGCTACGGGCAGTTCGTGGCTGCTGTGGCCGAGGGCCGCGGGCTCGAGCAGAGCGTGGTGCGCAGCTTTGCCGATGGCCGGGTGTTCAGCGGTGCCCAGGCGCTGGAGCTGGGGCTGGTGGACCAGCTGGGGGATGAGGAGAGCGCCCGGCGCCTGGCCTGCGAACTGGCGGAGCTCGATGTGGAGAAAACCCGACCCGTGACCTTCGGCCAGGCCAACAAGCGCTTCGCTGGTCTGATCCCGGGCCGCAACCTGTTGGCCCGCCTCAGCGATGCCCTTCACCTTGAGCTGGCCTGGAGCGGCCAACCCCTCTGGCTGCACCGCCCATGAGCACGTCCCAACTGCGGGCCCTCAGGGGCGCCACCACCGCCACGGCTAATACCCGCGAGGCCATCAGCGAAGCGGTGGCCGAGCTGCTCGATGCCCTCGTGGAGCGCAACGGTCTCGAGGGCAGCCAGCTGCTCTCGGTCACTTTTTCAGTGACTGCCGATCTCGATGCCGTTTTCCCCGCCGCGATCGCCCGGCACCGACAGGGCTGGGATGGCGTAGCCCTGCTCGATTGCCAGCAGATGGCCGTCGCGGGCGATCTGCCTCGTTGCATCCGCCTGCTGGCCCATGCCTGGCTGGAAGAGCAGCAGCCAGTGCGCCACGCCTATCTGCGTGAAGCCGCCCGCCTGCGCCCCGACCTGGCCAGCTGAGTCGCACCTGGTCACAGCTTCCACCCCCTGGGCCGGCACCCTGCGGGGCCCTGGCATTCGTGGCGGAGGCCAAGAATGGTTGTCAACAATCTCTTACCCGATCCAATCCATGGCTGGGTTCCGCATGGGTGCCGCTGGCACCGCTCTGGCAGCAGCCCTGGGGCTCGCCAGCGCCGCCGCCGCTCTCGCACCGATGCTCCCGGTGAAGGGCCAGGGCACTCCAGGACTTGTGGAATTCCGCTGGGACACCAGTAAGGATTATCGCAAGCTCTATTACTTCATCACTGATACCAAGCGCCTGAAGCGCTCGGAGTATTACCTGATCCTCAAGCCCAAGGACCGCAAAACGGCGATCCTCAAGCTCACCGTGGGGATCCCCAAGAGCTTTGACACCAAGATCAATCCCAAGTTCGTCAAGCTCTGCTACATGAAGGAAGGCGGCATGCTCGCCCGCACCCGCTGCGAATCCGATATTCCCGCCACCGTGGAGGTGGCGGCCGATGGCACCGCCATCGAGATCTTCCCGGACACACCGGTGCCCGTGGGCAAGACCATCGGCGTGTACATCAACCTGTTCAATCCGTTCAATATCGGGATGTATCAGTTCAACGCGCTGGCCCAAGCCCCGGGTGATGTGCCCGTTTCGGGGTATCTCGGCAGCTGGGTGATCCAGATCGATCCCCAGGGCGATTGAGCCAGGGCGGGCTGGTAGGTTGGGCGATCGACGTTGAAGGCGCAGCCGAGCCGGAGCCATGACCAAGCGCACCCTTGAAGGAACCAGCCGTAAGCGCAAGCGTGTGTCGGGCTTCCG
>JBDKGF010000290.1:0-5479 GCA_039798305.1 Cyanobacteriota bacterium | reverse complement strand
TTGGCCAGGCGGCCGACTGGAGAAAGACATCGCCAAGGCCGAGAAGGAGATCAAGGGCCTGGCCGGCCGCGCAGAGCATCGAGATCCACCAGGCCCTCGATCGGAAGCACCACCTGCAGCTCACCGCTCACGCCGGCCAGGGCCTTGGTGGCGGGGCTGGCTGCCGCCGCGGCCGGATCCAGCACCTCCACCCGCTCGGCGCGCGTGAGGGCAGTGATGTCAGCCGTGGCGGCCGTGAGCACCGCCGCCAGCTCGGCGCGACCGGAGACGAAACGCACCGGCACGCTCTGGCTGGGCTTGAGGCCGGCCACCGCCCGCAGGTTGCGCACCACCCGGATCGCCTGGATCAGTTCAGCAAACGAGGCCTCCAGGTTGTCGTCCAGGGCCGCAGCATCGAGCGCCGACCAGGGCTGCAGCGCCAGGAAGGTCTCCTCCGGCTCCGCGGTGAGGCCATGCCAGAGCTCCTCGCTCAGATGCGGCATCAGCGGATGCAGCATCACGAACAACGCCTGGAGCACCTTGGCAAGCACCTGCCGGGCCGTGCGCTGATCGGCCAGGGCCGCCTCGCGCGCGGCACCCTCGAGCTCAGCCGGCACCTGCAGGCGGCGCTTGATCAGCTCCACATACCAATCACACACCTCGTTCCAGGCGAACTCATACAGACCCTTGGAGGCTTCACCGAGGCCGTAGCTGCCATAGCGCTCGGCCGTTTCACGATTCACCCGCGCCAGGCGCGAAAGGATCCAGCGATCCGCCAGCTGCAGCGCGGCCGGGTCGGGTTCACCCAGAGAGGCGGGGGTTTCGCCACCCAGGTTCATCAGCGCGAAACGGGTGACGTTCCAGAGCTTGTTGGCGAAGTTGCGCGAGGCCTCCACCGTGGCGGAGGTGTCGGATTTGCGGTCGTAGTCGAGGCGGATGTCCTGACCCGCACCAGCCACCTCACGCACCAGGGCAAAGCGCAGGGCATCAGCGCCGTAGCGATCGATCAGCAGCAGCGGGTCGATGCCGTTGCCCGCCGATTTGCTCATCTTGCGGTTGTTTTCATCCCGCACCAGGCCGTGGATGTACACGTCCTGGAAGGGCATCCGGCCGGTGAAGGCGCCGGCCATCATCGTCATCCGGGCCACCCAGAAAAAGATGATGTCGAAGCCCGTCACCAGCACGCTGGTGGGATACCAACGGGCCAGATCGGCGGCATCCGCATCGGGCCAGCCGAGGGTGGAGAAGGGCCAGAGGCCGCTGGAGAACCAGGTGTCGAGCGCATCAGGGTCCTGCTCGAGCACCAGCGGGTGGGCATGGGTGCCGCCGCTGAACTGGGCTTGGGCCTTGGCGCGGGCTTCCGCCTCATCGCGGGCCACCACATAAGGAGTGGTGTCGGTGATCACGCCGCCGGTTTCACTCACCACGAACCAGGCGGGGATGCGGTGGCCCCACCAGAGCTGGCGGGAGATGCACCAGTCGCGGATGTCGGTGAGCCAGTCGCGATACACCTTGCTCCAGCGCTCCGGCACAAAGCGGGGATCGGCTTGCTCGAGGGCCTCGCGGCAACGGGCGGCGAGGGGCTCTGTTTTCACGAACCACTGGGTGGAGAGCAGCGGCTCCACCGGCACCTTGCCGCGATCGGAGAAGGGCACGCTGTGGCGGTAGTCCTCCACCTTCACCAGGAAGCCGCCTTCCTCCATCGCCGCCACCACGGCCTTGCGCGCCTCGAAGCGATCGAGGCCCTGGAAGCAACCGGCGGCCTCGTTCATCGAGCCGTCCTTGGCCATCACCGTGATCAAGGGCAGGTTGTGGCGCTGGCCGATCGCGAAGTCATTGGGGTCGTGGGCGGGGGTCACCTTCACGCAGCCGGTGCCGAACTCGGCGTCCACGTGGTCGTCAGCCACGATCGGGATCTCGCGGCCCACCAGCGGCAGGGTGAGGGTCTGACCCACCAGATCGGCATAGCGGGGGTCCTTTGGGATTACGGCCACGGCAGTGTCGCCCAGCAGCGTTTCGGGGCGGGTTGTGGCCACCTCCAGGTAGGTGCGGCCATCGGCAGCAGCCCCGGCCGTGAGCGGGTAGCGGAAGTGCCAGAGGTGGCCATCCACCTCCTTCATCTCCACCTCCAGATCGCTCACCGCCGAACCGGAGGCGGGGCACCAATTCACCAGGTATTCACCCCGGTAGATCAGCCCCTGCTCATGCAGACGGTTGAAGGCCTCAATCACCGCGGCGCTGCAGCCGGCATCGAGGGTGAAGCGCTCGCGCCGCCAGTCCACCGAATAGCCGAGCCGGCGCAGCTGGCCCACGATCGTGCCGCCGCTGTGGGCCTTCCACTCCCAGGCCTTCTCCAGAAAGGCCTCACGGCCCAGATCTTCCTTGCGCTTGCCCTCAGCCTTGAGCTGCTTCTCGAGGATCGTCTGCACGGCGATCGAAGCGTGATCGGTGCCGGGGAGGCAGAGCACGTTTTTGCCCTGCAGGCGCTGGAAGCGCACGATCGTGTCGATCAGGGCCGTGTTGAAGGCGTGGCCCATGTGCAGGCTGCCGGTCACGTTCGGCGGCGGGATCACCACCGAGAAGGGCTCGCCCGGAGCACTTGGATCGGGGTGGAAGGCGCCGCTGGTTTCCCAGGCCTGCTGCCAGCGCGCTTCGGTGCCCACCGGGTCGTAGGTCTTGGGCAGAGCGTCGGTCACGGGCGCAGGAACAGCCAATCGGGCCATGCTCGCAAAACGGCACCAGAGCCGGGATGATGGGCGAGCTCACCACAGTCATGGCCCAGCCCGAAAGATCTCGCTCGAGGCCCGACCGACGCCGCGGCCTGCTGATCAGCCTGATCTGCAGCCTTTGGCTGACGGGCTGCGCCGGCGGCTTTGCACTGCCCAATCTCCTCTACCTGGCGACCAGCGCCAACTCCGATCAGGAGATCAACGCTGAGCTGATCTCCGACTTCAGAGAACGGCTCGGCGGTGTTGCGGCCGACTACCGCCAGCTTCATCCGGCCACCCGCTTTCAGTTCGGGATCTACCCGGATGCAGGCATCGTTGAAGCCATGCGCCGACGCAACCGTGCCGGGCTTGGTCCTGATTTGATGTTTGTCAACGGGGACACGGCCAAGCAACTGGTTGATCAAGGACTGGCGGACCCCTTCCCGCTCACGCCATCCCTCGAACACCTGTTCAATCCGGCTGATCTCCAGCGCATGCGCACGGACAGTGGCGCGCTCGCCGGGCTGCCCATCCTGATTCAGACCCAGGTGGCCTGTTTCAACCGCAGACGGCTGCCGGATCCACCAGACACCCTCGAGGACCTGCTCAGCGCAAGCGCCAGGGGCCACAGCATCGGCTTCAGCATCGAACTCAGAGCGCTGTTCTGGACCGCCGGCAGCGTGGGATCACTCGAGGCCATCGAGCGGGCCACAGCAGAGAAACCGCTGGAGCCCAAGCAGCTGGAGAGTATTGAGACCTGGCTGGCCTGGTTGCAAAACGCCAACGATCAACAGCGGGTCACCTTCTACGCCAGCCAGACCTCGGCCCTGCAGGAGTTCAGGGCAGGACGCCTGGACTGGCTGCCCTGCTCCAGCATCAGCCTGCCGGGCCTGCGCAAACACCTGGGGGATTCCCTGGGCGTGGCCAGCCTGCCCAGCGGTCCGGGCGGACAGCCCAGCCCCATCAACCGGCTACGGGTGCTAGCCCTGGGACGCAGCTCAAGCCGCGCAGGCCGTGAACGGGCGTTGTCCTTCAGCCGCTTCAGTGTCAACCCTCTGGTGCAACGCGGCCTCACGCTTGGATCGCAAACCGTGCTGCCAGCGAACCGGTTTGTGAAGGTGCCCGTGCAGAGCTCCCAGGCACTGCAGGCCATCAGTTCATCTCACGTGGCGGGAGAACGGACGGCTGGCGTGGCTCGACTCCTGCATGACAATGACGACCGCCTGGACAGCACCCAGGGCCTGATGAACGCGCTGGTGTTCGGTGAAGTGAATCCCAAAAAAGCCACCACCGATCTGGTCCGCCTCTTGCGACAACAACCATGAAAGAGCTGCTGCTCGAGGTCCTGGGCTGGCTGGGCTATCTGGAGCGGCCCGCCGTGTTGGTTCAACTCCTGCTGGTCGTGGTCATGATCGTGGGGTCACGCCAGGCCTGCAAGCGCAGGCTGATCAGGCAATGGCCGCGCGAGGCCTATCCAGTGGTGGGATTCATGCTTCTGGCCCTCGCCGGGCTCACCCTCGCCGCGATTGGGCTGCCATTCGGGCTGGCTCTGCTGCTGGGCCTGTTCTGGCTGGGCTGGTTTGCCCTGCAGCTCTTGCATCGCCTGCTGGTGCTCTGGTTACCGGAGCAATCCGCCCACCAACTGGAAAGCAGGCTGCTGCGACCGGGCTACCTGTTAGCGGCCAGCCTGATCCTGATCAGCGAGGTGGACAGCCTCCGAGACCTTGCCGTGGCCCCACTCGGTGAACTCTTCGGGATCGCGATCAACGCAGGGAAGTTGTTCGAAGCCCTGGTGGTGATCTACGTGGTGCTGGTGGGCTGCGGTCCGCCCGCAGCCGGCCTGGCCTGGGTGGCGCAGCGTGCCGTGGGCATGAGTGATGGCAGCCGCAAGGCGATGGAACTGATGCTCCGCTACACGGTGGTGGGACTCGGCCTGGTGGTTGTGGCGGTGCAGCTCGGACTCAACACCACCGCTCTGATTGCCGTCGCCGGTGGCCTTTCGGTGGGGCTGGGCTTCGGCATCAAGGAGGTGTTCTCCAACTTCGTGAGCGGCCTGTGGCTGCTGTTCGAAGGTTCCGTGCGACCTGGCGAAGTGCTAATGCTGGATGGCGACCCCTGTGAAGTGCGACGCCTCGGCCTCCGGGCAACGCTGCTCTGGCGCGACCGAGACAACGCCGAATTGCTGGTGCCCAACCAGACGTTTTTCACGGAGGCTGCCACCACCTTCACGGCCAGCGATCGGATGCGTCGCAGCCAGGTGAACGTGGGCGCTGCCTATCACCATGACCCCACGGATGTGATCGCCCTGCTCGAGGCCACAGCTCTATCAGTCTCCAGGGTTCTGCCCCATCCCCCTCCGAAGGCGCTGCTGATGAGCTACGGAGACTCCGCCATCAATTACGTCCTGCGGTTCTGGATCGCCAACCCCTTGGACAACAGCAGCATCAGCAGCGAGGTGAACCAGGCGATCTGGCATGCCTTCAAGGCTCAGAACATCGAAATTCCCTTCCCCCAGCAGGTCGAATACTCGATGGTCTGGCCGCCGGAACAGCACCAGAGCAATACCGGCCGACCCTAACGATCAGCCAGGCGCTGCAGATAACCATCGCGGCTGCCGGCATTGATCCAGCCGGTGGCGATGGTTTTGCTGTCGGTGTGATTCACCCGACCGCGGTGAATGTGCGATGGCCCGGCCGGAAAGAGCACGAGCTTGCCGCGCTCGGCCGCTTCATGGTGGCCCTGCCAATGAAACTCGGTGCCGGCTTCCTCCACGCTGTTGCAGTAGAGAATCC
>JBDKGF010000289.1:0-4518 GCA_039798305.1 Cyanobacteriota bacterium | reverse complement strand
CCACGCCTGTGGTCACCCTCGCCTGCTGTGCGTGAGTGGTTGGTGCTTCTGCTGGGTGGCGGCATCGGCTTCGGTGGCTACGCATTGTTCAAGCGGGCGCAGAAACCGTCCTGAGTGTTGTGTGACAGTCCACTGCAAAATGCAGCGCGTTTTGCAGCACCGCTGGTCACGATTGGGGTGTTGTTGTGCTGGTTCAACCAGCTTTGACCGATGCGTCGACCCTCACGCCTTTCGGCAGCGCTTCTCTCCGCCGTGCTGCTCGGATCCATCGCCTCTCCATGGGTGGCTCATGCCCGTGGCGGCGGTGGCGGCCATGGCGGTGGTGGTGGTGACCGCGGCTGGGGTGGAGCTGGTCGTGATGGCCGCAGTTGGGGCGGCGGCAACTATCAGTTCCATAACAACGATTGGCAGCGGGGTTATCAGGGGGATCACCCTATGTATGGAGCCGGCACCCGCGACAGCTTCAACAATGACCGGGTGAACGTGAATAACAATTTCTATCGCCGTGACTACAACGGCTGGAACAACAACTGGCGCAATGGCGGTTACTGGAACAACCGCCCCTGGAACCACGGTTGGTACAACGGCTGGGGTGGCTGGGGTTGGTGGGGCGCCAATGCAGCCGCCTGGGGCATTGCAGGTCTGGCCACTGGAGCCGCCATCACAGGCCTCGTGGATGCCGCTTCCAACAACAGCTCACCGGTGATTGTGGTGCCCAACACCAGCTATGAGCTCAATTACGGCTCGGTGGAGGGTGTGGGCGATTACGGCGTCAGTTTCAATTACAACGTGGATGGCAGCAGCCTGATGGGTGCGGCCAACTGTCAGCAGGGTCTGCTCAATGGCCAGGTGCCCGGTACCTCCGATCAGGCGCAGCTGCTCAATGCTGTTTGCCAGGTGGCCTACGGCTCAGGCAGCTGAGGCTGGTTGCCGGCTGATCCCCCTGCCGATGGCAGGGGGACGGCGCCACTGGACTGACCACATAACCGGGTGGGACAGCCGTCTTTGCCGTAGATGGCGTCGTTGGGAGACAGGCAACCGAGCTTGTTCTTGGCGGCCACCTCCGAGGGCAGCAGCCGCATCGGCTGGATGTCTCCGGGCTTCACGATCGCCGGGCAGCTGCTGGCGGGCAGGATCGGCTGGCCGGGTTTGAACACGGCCGGTGTTCCGCCACCTCGAATCAGCCGCAGCGCTGGATCATTCCCGCTGGGTTGGGCATTCACGCTGCTGCTGAGCAACAGCAGAGGAAGAGCCAGGCTGCCCAGATGCTGGGAAGCGGTCGCCATGATGGCGCTGCAGTGCGGCCCCAGTGTGGCGGATGGATCAGGAATCACGGTCGAAACTGCTGAGGCGACTGGCCGAGGAGTCGTTTGCCTTTGATGGCACCGCCAGCGATCCGGAACGCAATTGCTGGCTGGTGGTGCACCGGCACATCCATGGGGTGCTGCCCAGTGAATACGACATCCGCGAGATTGATGAGGCGCTTTACCTCGAGGTGCTCAACGAGCGGCGGACCCTTTCCGCCAGCTGATCAGGGGAGCGATCGCCGGCACGGCTGACTGGCGCAGAAAACGCGCTGCAGCAGCGGCCTGCTGTGTTGCTGTCGTGGCTGGAGCCGGCCGTTCAGGAGAGCACGGCATGGGGATCAGGGCGGTGCTCTTCACCATGGCGCTTGATCCAGCTGCTGACAAGCGGATCTGGGTATTAAAAAAGCCGCCCCTAGGGGCGGCTTTGAAATCGGTGGAGAGCCGAGAGAATCAGGCCCAGCCCTTCTGGCTCATGGATTCCACATAGGCAGCCACGTCGGCGATGTCAGTGGCGCTCAGCTTGCCACCGAAAGCCGGCATGGCGTTCTTGCCGTTGGTCACCTGGTACTGGATGGCCTCTTCATGGCCAGCGCTGTAGTTGGCCAGGTAGGCCTCGAGAGCATCTTTCTTGAGGGTGCGCTCAGCGTTCACCACGTTGCCGCCGCCCATGTGGCAAGCAGCGCAGTTGGCAGAGAACACCTGAGCGCCGTGATCGGCGTCAGCGGCGAAGCTGGGGGCAGCACCCAGCACCAGCGCCAGGCAGAGGGCAATGACAGAGAGAAGACGGCGCATTGGAGCTCGTGCAACCCGGCCAAATTAGAAGGCCGCTGTTCCCGATGTGAGCCTTGCTGCAGAGGTTCGCAACATTTGAAACGTCCTCTGCTGTCAGGGTTGCCAGCGGTTCGCTTCAGCCCCGGTGGGGTAGTCCCGCGTCCTCGAACACCGCCTCCAGCGTGGGGGCGTGGCTGACCAGGCCAAAGCGCTCCGGCGGACTGATCGGCTCATGCACGAAGTGGCGCTGACGGATCGAGAAACGATCCCAGGCATTCACCTCGATGCGCAGCAGCTTGATCAGACCTTCAATCAACCAGCCCTGCAGATCAACCCCCACGGGGGGGTGCCAGCTGCGGCGCCAGCGGCAGAGGCGTTGCACGGTGCTGTTCACCGTGACAGCGGGCTGCCCCAGCACCAGGCGCCGCACTGCACCCTGGCCTGGTTCGGTGTTGGTTTGGTGGGGGGTGGTGGCCAGATGCACGCAGACGCGGGCAATGTCAGCGGCATGGATGAAGTGGAACGAGGCATCCGCCCGCAGCCACTTGGCCAGCCACAGCCAGCGTGCCCCCTCCTTCAGCCCTTCGGTGAGGTAGCTGGTGGGGAAGGGACCGCTGCGGTCAACCCGGCCACCGAACACCAGGGTGGGAAAGACCGCGACGATGCGCTCTGCCAGTGGATGCTGCTCCAGTTGCTGCAGGCACTGGGCCTTGGTCTGGATGTATTCGGTGCCGTAGGCCATGGCCTCAGGCAGCAGCTCCAGATCGCGATTGAGGATGCTCGCGGTGGAGAAATACACCACCTGCTCGAGCACCGCCGGATCTGCCGCGGCCAGCATCTGCTTCACCGCCACCACATTCACCTGTTGCGCTCGCTCGGGGTCTCCCCAGGCGGTGGCGGTGTGAATGATCCGCGTGGCTGAAGCGATCGCGGCGCGGTGGGGCTCGGGATCCCGCAGATCTCCCACCAACAGCGTGATGCGCGGGTGATCAGCCGGAACGGCAGTGAGCTTGGCCGGATCCCGTAGCCAGAGCAGCAGCTGCGCATCGGTTTCGCGCAGGAGCTGTTCAGCAATGTGCTGACCGACGCAACCGGAGGCGCCGGTGATCAGGATCCGGGCGTTCGCCGTGCTCAAGCGGCGGCTCCGATGCGCTCCATCACGCTCTTGCCGGCTTCAAAGAAGAACTGGCCGTTCTCCTCTGGGGTGCCGGGCAGGATGCCGTGGCCCAGGTTGAGGATGTGCTTGCGGCCGCGGGCCTTGCGCACGGTGTCGTCGATCCGCTCCTGGATCGCTTTCTGAGTGCCGAACAGCAGGCCGGGATCCACGTTGCCCTGCACGCCCACATGTTCAGGTAGGCGGGCCAGGCCTTCAGCCATGTCCACGGTCCAATCGAGCGACACGATGTCGACACCAGTGCGGGCCATGCGCTCGATTACACCCGCGCTGCCGGAGATGTAAAGGATGAAGGGAGTGTCGGGGTGGGTCTGCTTCACCAGGTCCACCACTTTCTTCTGATAAGGAGCGGCGAAGGTGTCGTAGTCGGCGGGGCTGAGCTGACCGGCCCAGGAATCGAACATCTGCACCACCTGGGCGCCGGAATCGATCTGATAGCGCAGGTAGGCGGCGATCGATTCGGCGAAGTGATCGAGCAGCTTGTGCAGCAGCTCGGGTTCGCGGAAGGCCATGGCCTTGATCACCGCGTAGTTCTTGCTGCTCTTGCCTTCCACCACGTAGGCGGCCAGGGTCCAGGGGGCACCCACAAAACCCAGCACGGCGGCCTGGTTGCCCACGGCGCTGCGCAGGCGGGTGAGCACCTCACCCACGAACGGCATGGTTTCGGCCGGGTTGAGGGGACGCAGCGCCTCCACCTGGGCCATCGAGCGGATCGGATCGTGGATCAGCGGACCCTTGCTCTCGACGATGTCGAAGTTGATCCCCATGCCCGGCAGGGGCGTGAGGATGTCGGAAAACAGGATCACGCCGTCGGGCTTGAAGGCCTCGAAGGGCTGCATCGAGATCTCAAAGGAAAGATCCGGGTTCTCCGAGCGTTCACGGAAGCCGGGATGGCGATCGCGCAGGTCGCGATACACCTTCATATAGCGACCCGCCTGTCGCATCATCCAGACCGGCGGACGCTCCACCTGTTCGCCGCGGGCGGCACGCAGCAGCAGGGGAGCATTGTCGGCCATGAAGAAGGGCAGGAAGGAAGCGGAAACCTAGCCGAGCGCCCTGCAGTCGCTGGCCTTTGCTTCATCAAGCACAAGCTTCCGATCCCGCCACCTGGGCATCTGTGGACAGGCTCGCAGAATGGGCCCAGAGCCTGATCCGTCCGTGTACCCATCCGGCACCGTGAGCCGCCACCGCCGGAAGGGACGCGGCTGGCGCTCGCCAGGACAAGGACTCAGCCGACCTGTGTGGCTCCGGTCTCTGGGGCTGACC
>JBDKGF010000288.1:0-6285 GCA_039798305.1 Cyanobacteriota bacterium | reverse complement strand
GGCCGATCTCGAGGTTGCCGCCACCGGCGATGCTCACCACCACCGCCAGGATCACGATGCCGAGGATGTCGTCGAGCACGGCAGCGCCGATCACGATCTGGCCCTCGCGTGAGCGCAGCATCTTCAGCTCCCCGAACACGCTGGCGGTGATCCCGATGCTCGTGGCCGTCATCGAGGCCCCAGCGAACACCGCCGGGATCACATCCACGTGGAAGAAGGCCATCAGGCCGGCGGTGCCCAAAGCGAAGGGCAGCGCCACACCGGCCACGGCCACCGTGGTGGCCTGGCCGCCCACCGCCACCAGTTCATCGAGATCGCTCTCCAGCCCGGTGAGGAAGAGCAGGGCAAACAGGCCGAGGGTGGCCACCGCCTGCAGGGAGGGGAAGCTCTCGGCGTAGAGGTGACTCACCACATCCGGCGGCACATCCGCCAGGGAGCCCACCAGCTGGAGCAGCCCCTGGCTCAGTGCCGCCTGGGTTTCCGGCGGCACGATCAGATGCAGGCCGCTGGCGCCAATGATCACGCCGGCGATCAGCTCGCCCAGGATCGTGGGCAGCTGCAGGCGCACCAGCAGCTCCGCCAACAGCCGGGCCGCCACGAAGATCACCAGGAAGCGCCCCACCCCGATCAGGGTTTCCGCCACCTCCAGCTGGTGCGCACCGATCTCGGGCATCAAAGACGTGGGCAATTCCGCACGAGAGTCTCGCCCCACGGGGTCATCGCCTGTGACCACAGCTACGTTCCGCCCAGAGCCTGAAGGTGTCCACGCCATGTCGGTGAGCCAAGCCAGCGCCATCAGCAGCCCCCTGGCGGCCGAGCAGCTCAACCAGATCGACGCGTGGTGGCGCGCTGCCAACTACCTGGCGGTGGGGATGATCTACCTGCAGGACAACCCACTGCTCAGCGAGCCGCTGCGGCCCGAGCACATCAAGAACCGCCTGCTGGGCCACTGGGGTTCAAGCCCGGGCCAGGCCTTCATCTGGGCCCACGCCAACCGGCTGATCCGGGAGCGCAATCTCGACATGATTTATCTGTCGGGGCCAGGGCACGGGGCACCCGGGGTGCTGGGCCCCACCTATCTCGATGGCTCCTATTCGGAGATCTATCCCGATAAATCCCAGGACGCCGAAGGGATGCGGCGCTTTTTCAAGCAGTTCTCCTTCCCCGGCCACATCGGCAGCCACTGCACCCCGGAAACCCCCGGCTCAATCCACGAAGGCGGCGAGCTGGGCTATGTGCTTTCCCACGCCTGCGGCGCGGTGTTCGACAACCCGGAGCTGATCGCCCTGGCCTGCGTGGGCGATGGCGAAGCGGAAACCGGCCCGCTGGCCACCAGCTGGCACATCAACAAATTCCTCAACCCAATCAGCGACGGCGCCGTTCTGCCGGTGCTGCACCTCAACGGCTACAAGATCGCCAACCCCACCCTGCTGGCCCGCATCCCCCGGGAGGAACTGGCCAGCCTGATGCGCGGCTATGGCTGGGAGCCCCTGTTTGTCGAGGGCAGCGAACCGCTGGCCATGCACGAGGCGATGGCTGCTGCCATGGAGCAGGCCGTGGGCCGCATCCAGGCGATCCAGGCCGAGGCACGCAGCAGTGGTGAAGCGCAGCGGCCCCACTGGCCCATGATCGTGCTGCGGTCTCCCAAAGGCTGGACGGGACCCGCCGAGCTGGGCGGCAAAAAACTGGAGGGCTTCTGGCGGGCCCACCAAGTGCCCCTACCTGATCCCCGGCACGACACAGCCCAACTGCAGCAGCTCGAAGCCTGGCTGAAGAGCTATCGCCCCTGGGAGCTGTTCGATGAGCACGGCACCCTCAAGCCTGAGCTGCAGGCCCTTTCACCGCAGGGCAAGCGCCGCATGGGCTCCAATCCCCACGCCAATGGCGGGCTGCTGCGCCGCAAGCTGCAACTGCCGCCCACCAGCCGCTACGCCGTGGCGGTGCCCCAGCCAGGGCGCGTGCAGCACGAAAACACGGCGGTGCTCGGGGAACTGCTGCGCGATGCCATCGCCCTCAACCCCGATTCGCTGCGGGTGTTCGGCCCGGATGAAACGGCCTCCAACCGCCTGCAGGCGATCTACGAGCAGAGCAAGAAGGTGTGGATGGAAGAGCTGCTGCCGGAAGACCTCAACGGCAGTGAGCTCTCCCGCAGTGGCCGGGTGGTGGAGATGCTCAGCGAGCACACGCTGGTGGGAATGATGGAGGGCTACCTGCTCACCGGCCGCTACGGCTTCTTCCACACCTACGAGGCCTTCGCCCATGTGATCGCCTCGATGTTCAACCAGCACGCCAAATGGCTGGAGAGCTGCCTGCACCACGCCCCCTGGCGCGCCCCGATCGGCCCCTGGACCTGCCTGATCTCCTCCACGGTGTGGCGCCAGGACCACAACGGCTTCACCCATCAGGACCCGGGCTTCATCGACCTGGCCGGCAACAAGAGCGGCGAGGTGGTGCGCGTTTACCTCCCTGCCGATGCCAATGCGCTGCTGGCGGTGGCGGAGCAGGCGTTGGTGGAGCCCAATGTGTGCAACATCATCGTGAGCGACAAGCAGAAACACCTGCAATACCTCTCGCTCGAGCAGGCCCGCGCTCACGTGGCCAAGGGCATCGGCCTGTGGAGCTGGGCCAGCAACGACCACATCGGCCAAGAACCCGATGAACCGGATGTGGTGATGGCCTGCGCCGGTGACATCCCCACCAAGGAGACCCTGGCGGCGGTGCAGATCCTGCGCCGCGAGATTCCCACGCTCAAGATCCGGGTTTTGAATGTGGTGAAACTGTTTGCCCTCACCCAACCAAGCGAACATCCCCATGGCCTCAGCGATCGGGATTTCGACAGCCTGTTCACCACCGATCGCCCCGTGATCTTCAACTTCCACGGCTACCCCTGGCTGATTCACCGCCTCACCTATCGCCGCACCAATCACGGCAATTTCCATGTGCGTGGCTACAAGGAGCAAGGCAACATCAACACCCCGCTGGAGCTGGCGATGAACAACCAGATCGATCGCTTCAATCTGGTGATTGATGTGATCGACCGGGTTCCGGGGTTAGGGTCGCGCGCCGCTCACGTCAAGGAGCAGATGAAGGAGGCGATCCTGGCCAACCGCGCCTATGCCCATGAACACGGCATGGACGCCCCCGCCATCACCGACTGGCAGTGGACGACCCCCACCAGCAGCGAGGCCAACTGATGCACGAGCCAGCACCCAGCCGACTGCAACTGCCCACACCCGGTTGCTACGCCGACCCGGATCGCAGCGGCCTCACCGCCGATGACGTGTTCGACGGCATGGCCGAACACCTCTTCTACACGCTCGGCAAGCTTGCCCCCACCGCCAGCCGCCACGACCTTTACCTGGCCCTGAGCCACGCCGTGCGCGACCGGCTGATGACCCGCTATCTGGCGGGCATCGAAGCGATCAACGCCACGCCCACCCGCGTGGTGGCCTACCTCTCGGCCGAATTCCTGATCGGCCCGCAGCTGGGCAACAACCTGCTGATGCTGGGCATCCAGGATGCCGCCGCCGAGGCCCTGCGCCGCTTCGGCATCGATCGGCTCGAGGAAATCCTCGATGTGGAAGAAGAACCGGGCCTGGGCAACGGCGGCCTGGGGCGCCTTGCGGCCTGCTTCATGGAATCGCTGGCCAGCCTGGAGATCCCGGCCACCGGCTACGGCATCCGCTACGAGTTCGGCATCTTCGATCAGCTGATCCGCGACGGTTGGCAGGTGGAGATCACGGATAAATGGCTCAAGGGCGGCTGGCCCTGGGAGATCCCCCTTCCCGATCAGGCCTGCTTCGTGGGCTTCGGCGGCCGCACCGAGAGCTACAAAGATGAACGCGGTCACTACCGCGTGCGCTGGATCCCCGAGGAGCACGCCATCGGTGTGCCCCACGATGTGCCGGTGCTCGGCTACCGGGTGAACACCTGCGACCGGCTCCGCCTCTGGCGGGCCGACGCGAGCGAGAGCTTCGACTTCTACGCCTTCAACATCGGCGACTACTACGGCGCCGTGGAAGAGAAGGTGGGCAGCGAAACCCTCTCCAAGGTGCTCTATCCCAACGACGGCACCGACGAGGGCCGTCGCCTGCGACTGAAGCAACAGCACTTCTTCGTGAGCTGCTCCCTGCAGGACATGCTGCGCAGCCTCGATCAGCGCGGCATCCCCGTGCAGGACTTCCCGGATCACTGGGCGGTGCAGCTCAACGACACGCACCCGGCGATCGCCGTGGCCGAACTGATGCGGCTGCTGATCGACGACAAGCACCTCGATTGGGATGAGGCCTGGGAGATCACCAGCCGCTCGCTGGCCTACACCAACCACACCCTGCTGCCGGAGGCGCTGGAGAAATGGGGTCTGCCGCTGTTCGGCTCGCTGCTGCCCCGCCACCTCGAGCTGATCTACGAGATCAACCGCCGCTTCCTGCAGACGGTGCGCCTGAAGTACCCCGGCAACGAAGCGCTGCTGCGCAAGGTGTCGATCATCGATGAGGAGGGCAGCAAAGCCGTGCGCATGGCCAACCTGGCCACGGTGGCCTCCCACCACGTCAACGGTGTGGCAGCCCTGCACAGCGAACTGGTGCGCACCAAGCTGTTTCCGGAGTTCGCCACCCTCTGGCCAGAGAAATTCACCAATGTCACCAATGGCGTCACGCCGCGGCGCTGGGTGGCCCTCGCCAATCCGGCCCTACGCCAGCTGCTGGCTGAGAGCATCGGTGAAGGCTGGGTGGCCGATCTCGATCAGCTGCGTCAGCTGGAGCAGTTCCAGCACGACAGCGGCTTCCTGGAGCGCTGGGAGCAGACCAAGCTCGCCAGCAAACGCCACCTGGCCAGCTACATCCACCGCCAGAGCGGCCTGCTGGTGGATCCGGCGTCGCTGTTCGACGTGCAGGTGAAGCGCATCCATGAATACAAGCGCCAGCACCTCAACGCCCTGCAGGTGATCGCCCAGTACCTGCGGATCAAGAACGGCCAGGCCGATGGCCTGGCACCGCGCACGGTGATCTTCGGCGGCAAGGCCGCTCCCGGCTACTACCTGGCCAAGCTGATCATCCGCTTCCTCAACGGCATCGCCGAAACGGTGAATGCCGATCCGGATATGGATGGCCGCCTGCGGGTGGTGTTCCTACCGGATTACAACGTGAAGCTGGGCGAACGGGTGTACCCCGCCTCGGATCTCTCCGAGCAGATCTCCACCGCCGGTCTGGAGGCGTCCGGCACCGGCAACATGAAGTTCGCCATGAATGGCGCACTCACGATCGGCACCCTTGATGGCGCCAACGTGGAGATCCGCGAGCAGGTGGGGGCCGACAACTTCTTCCTGTTCGGCATGACCGAAACCGAGGTGGCCGAACTGCACGCCGAGGGCTATCGCCCCTGGGAGCTGATCGCCCAGCAACCGGAGCTCGGCGAAGTGCTCAAGCTGGTGGAGCAGGGCCACTTCAGCAACGGCGACGGTGATCTGTTCCGGCCGCTGCTGGAGAACCTCACCGGCCGCGATCCCTTCTTCGTGCTGGCCGACTTCGCGGACTATCTGCGGGTGCAGCAGCAGGTGAGTCAGGCCTGGAGCGATCGCACCGCCTGGA
The DNA here is from genome assembly GCA_039798305.1 of Cyanobacteriota bacterium. Lineage (GTDB taxonomy): Bacteria > Cyanobacteriota > Cyanobacteriia > PCC-6307 > Cyanobiaceae > Vulcanococcus. Next base: position 697 of record JBDKGF010000288.1, on the reverse strand, counting down.
ACCGCATGTCGCTGCTCAACAGCGCCCGCACCGGCTTCTTCTCCTCGGACCGCTCGATCCGGGACTACGCCCAGCGCATCTGGAAAGCCGAAAGCTTCCCAGTGACGATCACCTGCAACCTCGACGCCTAACGCCTGATGTTGCTGGTGCTGAACGTGGGCAGCTCCAGCCTCAAGGCTGCGGTGCTGCAGGCCACGGCGGCCACCTCAATGGAGCTCTGGCGCGCGGAGACCCCGCGCCTGGGCGCACTGCAGGATCAACTCAGCCAGTGGCTGAAACCCCAGCTGGAACAGTGGTGGCCCGACCTCAAGGCCATTGGCCATCGCGTGGTGCACGGGGGTGAGCACTTCACCACCCCCACACGGATCACAGCGGCGGTGCTGGAGCGGCTGAACGCGGTGTCGGCCCTGGCGCCTTTGCACAACCCGCCGGCCCTGGAGGCGATCCACTGGCTGCAGCAGGTCCGGCCATCACTGCCCCAGTGGGCCTGTTTCGACACGGCCTTTCACGCCAGCCTGCCACCGGCAGCGAGCACCTATGCCCTGCCGGCCGCCTGGCGGAAAGGGGGTTGCCGCCGCTATGGCTTTCATGGGCTGAACCACCAGCACGTGGCGGAAGCCGTCCCCTGCCCACGCCTGGTCAGCGCCCACCTGGGGGCCGGCTGCTCCCTGGCCGCCATCAGAGCGGGCCGCAGCAT
>JBDKGF010000287.1:0-3753 GCA_039798305.1 Cyanobacteriota bacterium | reverse complement strand
CACCCTCGACAACGGCCTGCTCACCCAGACCCTCAAGCAGAAGCGCGATCGCATCGCCGAGCGCGATGCGGCGGCGATTGAGGTGATCTACGGCCGCTGATGCGGCTGAGCACAGCGGGGCCGGCCGGAAACCCGCCCCGCTGCCGCGTTGCCGCAGCGCTCTGGCACTGACAACCTGAGCGCTGCTTTTTGATTTCCATGGCCGACGGCAGCCTTTCGATCAAGCGTTCGATCACCGTGCGCGCTGTGGTCACGCCCCGTTGGAAGGAAGACGCCGAGCGCGAGATCAGCAACGCCATTGCTGGCAGTGACGCGCAGCTGGCCCAGCTGGAGCAGGAAGGTCAGCAGCTGGTGGATGCGATCCGCAGCCAGAGCGCCAATCCTCTCGATCCCCGCGTGCAGGAGCAGGTGGCTTCGGTGCAGGAGCAGGTGGCCGCCAAGCGGGCCGAGCTCGAGGAGCAGAAGCGTCAGCTGATCGAGCAGCAGCGACAGGTGCGCGATCTGGAGATGGAGCAGATCGTCGATCAGGGCCAGCTGGAGAGCTTCTGCGATGTGCGCGTGGGCGACAACATCGTGGAGAAGTTGTCCGTGGCTGTGGTGGTGCGCGATGGGGTGATCGAGGCCATCGAAGGCACCCTTTGATCTGCGGGCAAGCCACCCGCTGTCACGCCAGCTGCGGGAAGCGAGCCACGTAAAATCCGCCCCAATTGCGCGGCAGACCTCCGTTGGCCACCCACGAAATCTTTATGCCCGCCCTCTCCTCCACCATGACGGAGGGCAAGATCGTGGAGTGGCTGAAGAAGCCGGGCGACAAGGTGGAGCGTGGTGAGTCGGTGCTCGTGGTCGAGTCCGACAAGGCCGACATGGACGTGGAATCGTTCAACGAGGGCTATCTCGCCGCCGTGCTGATGCCGGCTGGCGGCACCGCCCCCGTTGGCGAAACCATCGGTCTGATCGTGGAGACCCAGGCGGAGATCGCCGAGGTGCAGGCCAAGGCCCCCAGTGGCGGCGCACCTGCAGCGGCAGCTGCTCCTGCAGCCGCTCCTGCTGCGGCTGCGCCCGCCACTCCCGCGCCCGCTGCACCGGCTCCGGCTCCTGTGGTGGCAGCCCCGGTGGCTGTGGCCGCTGCACCGGCTCCGGTCAGCAATGGCCGCATCGTGGCCAGCCCCCGCGCCAAGAAGCTGGCCAGCCAGCACGGTGTGGCCCTGGAAACCCTGCGTGGCAGCGGCCCCCACGGCCGTATTCAGGCGGAAGACGTGGAGCGCGCCCTAGGCCTCACCGTGGCTGTTCCTCGCGTGGCTGAGGGCTCAGGCCCTGCTGCTGTGGCTGCAGCCGGCAATGGTGCTGCTGTGCTCGCCCCGGCCCCTGCCGGTGATGCCTTCGGTCGCCCTGGCGAGAGCGTGAGCTTCAACACGCTTCAGAACGCGGTCAACCGCAACATGCTCGCCAGCCTGGAAGTGCCCTGCTTCCGGGTGGGCTACACGATCACCACCACCAAGCTCGACTCATTTTACAAGCAGGTGAAGAGCAAGGGCGTCACCATGACCGCCCTGCTCGCCAAGGCTGTGGGTGTGGTGCTGGCTCGCCATCCGCAGGTGAATGCTGCCACCAGCGCCGACGGCAGCGCCATGGCCTACCCCGCTGCGGTGAATGTGGCGGTGGCGGTGGCCATGGAAGACGGTGGCCTGATCACCCCGGTGCTGGCCAACGCCGACAAGACCGATATCTATTCCCTGGCTCGCAACTGGGCTGATCTGGTGAGCCGTGCCCGCAGCAAGCAGCTGCAGCCCGACGAGTACAGCACCGGCACCTTCACCCTCTCCAACCTGGGCATGTTCGGTGTGGATCGCTTCGACGCGATCCTGCCCCCCGGCACCGGCGCGATCCTGGCGGTGGCGGCCTCCCGCCCCACGGTGGTGGCCGGCAAGGACGGATCGATCCGCGTGGCCAATCAGATGCAGGTGAACCTCACCTGCGATCACCGCGTGATCTACGGCGCCCACGCAGCCGCATTCCTCAAGGATCTGGCCCAGCTGATCGAAACCAACCCCGAAAGCCTGGCGATCTGAGCTATCTACCGCCTGAGCTGAACCCCCCGTTTGATGTCGATTGATCCGGCCGATCAGCGGCTGTCGAGCTACGTCTTCGATCTTCCGGAGACGTTCATCGCTCAACGGCCCGTGGAGCCGCGCCACTCCGCACGGTTGCTGGCTGTTGATCCGGGGCCATCCTCCAGTTGTCGCCACCTGACGGTGTGGGATCTGCAGCACGAGCTGCAGCCTGGCGATCTTCTGGTGGTGAACAACACCCGGGTGCTCAAAGCCCGTCTGCAGGTGCGGCGGCTCAGCGGTGGTTCGGTGGAGCTGCTGGTGCTCGAGCCGGTGCAGGGCAGCGATTGGTTGTGTCTGGCGCGTCCTGCCAAACGGCTCAAGCCCGGCGAGGTGTTGCAGCTCGAGCACGACGGCCAGGAGCCGTTGCCGCTGGAGGTGGTGGGCATCGATGAGGCCAGCGGTGGCCGCGTGGTGCGCTTCCCTCAGGAGTGCACCAGCCCCGAGGCGATCGAAGCCCTGCTGGCGCGTTACGGCTCGATCCCCCTGCCTCCCTACATCCAGCAGCAGAGCGACGACGACGACACGCGCTATCAGACCCGCTACGCCTCCCGCCCTGGAGCCGTGGCCGCACCGACGGCGGGGTTGCACTTCAGCGATGAACTGATCAGCGCGATCCGCGCCCGTGGCGTGGAGCTGGCGGAGGTCACCCTGCATGTGGGTCTGGGCACGTTTCGGCCTGTGGAAACCGAAGACCTCACGCAGTTGGAGCTGCACAGCGAATGGGTGGAGGTATCGCCCAAGCTGGTGGAGGCTGTGGCCGCCTGCCGCGCCCGCGGCGGAAGGGTGATCGCCGTGGGCACCACCAGCGTCCGCAGCCTGGAGGCGGTGGCCCAGCTGCACGGCGGCGCGCTCAAGCCCCATACCGGCCCCGTGAACCTCGTGATTCAGCCGGGCTATCGCTTTGCGGTGGTCCAGGGCCTGCTGACCAACTTCCACCTGCCCAAGAGTTCGCTGCTGCTCTTGGTGAGTGCCCTGATCGGCCGCCAGCGCCTGCTGGATCTCTATGAGCAGGCCAAGGCCGAGGGCTATCGCTTCTTCTCCTACGGCGATGCCATGTGGATCGCGCCAGAGGCGGTGATTGCGGAAGCACGACCCTGACGGAAGCGTGACCCTGAGACTGAAAACCAGCCATCAAAAAAGCCCCCGGGGAGTCCGGGGGCTGGGGTTGTGATCGCGACGATCGATCAGGCGGCGGCCAGGTTGGCGGCCACGAAGTCCCAGTTCACCAACTTGTCGAGGTAGGTGGTGATGTAGTCGGGACGGCGGTTCTGGTAGTCGAGGTAGTAGGCGTGCTCCCACACATCCATGGTGAGTAGAGCCTTCTGACCGTGGGCCAGGGGCAGATCGGCGTTGCCGGTCTTGGTCACCTTGAGGGTGCCGTTGTCGAGCACCAGCCAGGCCCAGCCGCTGCCGAACTGGGTGGCGCCTGCGGCCTTGAACTCCTCAACGAACTTCTCAAAGCTGCCGAAATCAGCGTTGATCTTGTCGAGCAGAGCGCCGCTGGGGGTGCCGCCGCCATTGGGCTTGATGCACTGCCAGTAGAAGCTGTGGTTCCACACCTGAGCGGCGTTGTTGAACACACCGGCCTTGCTGGCGTCACCGGCCACGGCGGTGATGGTGTCTTCCAGGCTCTTGCCTTCCA
>JBDKGF010000286.1:0-8710 GCA_039798305.1 Cyanobacteriota bacterium | reverse complement strand
CAACCGCTCGGCCGTGGGCTGCGTAGTGCCCGAGAACAACTCCGGTCTGCTCAACCTCAGCAACCTGGCGATCGCCTAGTTGATGCAGGCCTACATCAACGACGATCCCTCAGCGCTGCAGCGCATCAACCAGTGGGTAGGCCTGCATCAACTTGGCGATCGCCAGGTTGCTGAGGTTGAGCAGACCGGAGTTGTTCTCGGGCACTACGCAGCCCACGGCCGAGCGGTTGTAGGGAACCGAGGGCGCCACGTTGCCGGAGGGATCCACGGCGGCGCGGTTGGCGAGCAGCCAGAGGCTGTCGCCGGCGAGGAACTGAATTTCGCCGTTCTTGAGGGCCTGCAGGGCGGCGGCAGGGTTTTCAAACAGCGCCAGCTCGCCGCCGGTGACGGTCTTCTCGATCGCGTGGGCCGAAAGGCTGTTCTTCACCACGCCGATGGTTTTGCCCTGCAGCGCGGCGGGGGTGCCGTCGTTACCGGCAGGGGTGATTAGGCGGGTGCCGCTGAGGGCGAAGGGCAGGGAGTAGTCGACAAACATCGAGCGGCCCCAGCTGAAGCCGGCGCCACAGGAGAGATCGACAGCGCCGCTGGCGATGGCGGCAAGGCCTTCATTGATCGAATTCACCGGTTGCGGCACCAGCTGCACGGGCTTGCCGGTGTATTCGCTCACCTCTTTCTGGATCTCCTTGGCGAACTCCATGCCAAGGCCCACATAGCCGTTGCCCTGCTGGGTGGTGTAGGGCAGGTCGCCGTTGAGCACCACGGTGTTCAGCCTGCCGGTGCGGCTGACGCGTTCCAGCACGGTTTCGGCTTGGACCGGTTGAAGAACCCCGAGGGTGAGGCTGAGCAGTGCTCCGGTGAGTGCAGTCAGTCGAACAGCCATCGCGTGGGGCGCAGACTCAGACAGTTGGCCGGAGAGTAAAGCAGTTTCAGTTCTTCTGCAGAACGCCTGGCGCCCACAATGGCGAGATGATTGAGGTGATCGGCACCGACGCTGGCGCACCGGCCAGCCTGCCGCCGGCTCAGCAAGAGCTGCTCCGCCAGGCTGCGGTGGTGGCAGCACCACGCCGGCTGCACGCTGCTGTGCAGAGCTGGGTTGGTGATGGCGGGCCCGCACTGATCGCCAGCGATCAGCCGGAGCCGCTGCTGGAGCAGCTGCGCAGCCTCGATTCCGCGCAACCGGTTGTGGTGCTGGCCAGTGGCGATCCGCTCTGGTTTGGGATCGGGCGGCTGCTGCTGGAAGGGCTTCCGGCGGAACAGCTGCGTTTTCACCCAGCCCCCAGCTCGCTTCAGCTGGCCTTCGCGCGACTTGCTCGCCCCTGGCAGGACGCCAGCTGGCTCAGCCTGCACGGCCGCGACCCGGAACCGCTGGCAGCGCGGCTGCAGCAGCGGCCCGGCGCCTTGGCGGTGCTCACCGATCCCAGCCGCGGCGGTGCGGAAACGGTGCGGCGGTGTCTGCGGGCTGCGGGGCTCGAGCAGGCCTATGCCTTCTGGCTGTGCGAGCGGCTTGGGCACAGCGCCGAGCGGGTGCAGCGCCTGGCGCCGGAAGATCCCCTCCCCGCCGATCTCGATCCACTGCACCTGGTGGTGCTGGTGGCCGAGCCTCCGGAGCTGCCGGCTCATTTGCCCCTGTTTGGTCTGCCGGATGGGGTGTTTCTGCAGCATCCGGATCGCCCTGGGCTAATGACCAAGCGGGAGGTGCGCATTCAGCTCCTGGCTGATCTCGACCTACCCCAAGAGGGAGTGCTCTGGGATCTCGGTGCCGGCGTGGGCTCAGTGGGGCTGGAGGCGTTGCGGCTGCGGCCGGCCCTGCAGCTCTGGGCCCTGGAGCAGCGTGGCGGCTCGGCGGCCTTGATCGAGGCCAACGCGGAGCGGTTGGGCGTGAAGCCCGCCCGGGTGCTGGAGGGCCGCGCCCCCGAAGCCTTGGCAGATCTGCCTGATCCTGATCGTGTGCTGATCGGCGGCGGCGGCCGCGATCGCCGTGCCTTGTTGGACGCCGTGCTTGAGCGGCTGCGTCCAGGCGGTGTGGTGGTGATTCCGCTCGCCACCGTGGAAGCTCTTGCCGAACTGCGGCCGCCGCTGGAGCAGGCCGGCCTCACCGTGGCCGTGGCACAGCACCAGGCCTGGCGCGGTGTCCCCCTGGCGGATGGCACCCGCCTGGCACCGCTCAATCCCGTGCTGGTGCTGCGGGCTGAGCGGCCGGTTGCGGTGTGAAGGGGCGAATCACCGCTGCACTGCCCACCTGCAGGCCAAGGCGGCTGGCTTCGCCGGCAGCCAGTTCCACCACGCCATCGGCCGGCTCGTCGGGCCCGTAGCTGCGGCAGGGCAGCCGCGGGCAGGGGGTGGCAGCGGCTTCGATCGCGATCACCCGGCCGTCGCGGATGAACAGCATGTCGAGCGGGGATGGGGTGCGGTGCATCCAGAACTTGAGCACCTGGGGCCGGTCGTAGGGGAACCACATGCCCCGCAGGGGCGCCAGGGGTGGGCGGCCCATCAGGCCCCAGCTCTGCTGCTGTGGGGTGCGCGCCACCTCCAGCTCGATGCAGGGGCCGCTGGTGACCACTGGGCGCAGGGTGGTGGCCTTCAGGCACCACTGCGCTTCGATCGGCAGCTGTTGCGGTGGCGGCGCCGGAGGTGTGTTCATCGGTGGGACGTTCAGCGGGGCGGGGGGCCATCGCTGAGGCAATAGCCCTGGCCGCGCACGGTGTGGATCAGACGCTTCTCGCCCTGCTCCTCGAGCTTCTGGCGCAGGTAGCGCACGTACACCTCAATCACATTGCTGGCGGCGCTGCGCTGGTCGTGCCACACCTGGCGCAGGATCTGATCGCGGCTGAGCACCTGACCGCTGTGTTCGATCAGGAGCAGCAGCAAGGCGTATTCCCGGGCCGTGAGCGCCACCAGCCGCTGGCCGCGGCGCACTTCATGGCGGCTCGGAATCAGGCTCAGATCGCCCAGGCTGAATCGGTCCTCGGGCGGGCGCCCCTTGTCCAGCAGCTTGCGGTGCAGGCGCAGGCGCATCAACAGGTCGCTGGCTCCCGCCGACGACAACCAGAAATCGGTCGCGCCGGAGCGCAGCAGGCGCGAGCGGGCGGCCACGCTGTCGCTGCCGATGTCGAGCAGTACCGGCACGGCTCCGATCCGCTTCTGCAGCAGCGGCAGGTGATCGGCCAGCTCGGCCCCGAGCACCGCCAGATCACAGCCGGCTTCGATTCCTGCCTCACCGCTGTGGCAGGTGTAGCCGGAGGCTTCCAGCCGGGCTGCCAGAGCTTCGGCCTCCTCTCCCAGCAGCAGCAGGCTGGCGCTGCTCATATCGGGCTGCCGGGTTTGGCCACATGGGGCAGGCCCCAGCCCAGCTTGTTGCGCAACACCTGGAAGAATTCGTGATCCGCCAGGCGCACGAAGCGCACCGGGTGTTCGCTGCGGCGGATCAGCACGCGATCCTCCGGCCACACGTAGCAACCGGCGCTGCCATCCACCACCATCATCAGCCGCTCCGGCGTGGCGGGGAACACCGTCACCGGCTCCTGATCGCTGAACACCAGCGCCCGCGAGGCCAGGGAATGCGGTGCGATCGGCGTGAGCTGCAGCACCGGGCAGTCGGGTGTGATCACCGGGCCGCCGGCGCTGAGGGCATAGGCGGTGGAGCCGGTGGGGGTGGAGAGGATCACGCCATCGGCGGCGATATCCACAGGGGCATGGCGGCCCACGGCGATCTCGAAGTGGCACATCGAGGTGAGCGGCTCGCGGTGCAGGGCCATCTCGTTGAGGCAGAGCACCTCCCAGCGGCGCTGTTCACCCCGCATCACGCTCACCACCAGGGTGGTGCGCTGCTCCACGGTCCACTCGCCGGCGATCACCTGCTCGAGGGCCTGGTCGAGTTCGGGCAGATAGGTTTCGGCCAGAAAGCCCAGATGGCCGGTGTTGATCGTGAGGATCGGCACATCGATCGGCGCCGTCATCCGCGCCGCGGAGAGCACCGTGCCATCGCCGCCCAGCACCATGGCCATCGCCATGGAGGGTTCGAAGCTGGGCGGTACGCAGGCGGCATGCCCCTTGGCCCGCAGGTGCTGATCCGGGTTGGCGAAGCCCACCATGCCGGCGGAACTGCTGGCGCGGATCACGTCGTAACCCGCCCCGCGCAGGCGTGCCTCGATGGCGTCGGCGGTGGCCAGGGCCAGGTCCTTGCCGTCGTTAACGATGAGGCCGACGCAAGGCACTGACGGGGTACGGAGGGCTGACGATCAGCCGATTTTATGGGTGCCCTTCGGATCTGCTGATCACGAGTTGAACTCCGCCTCAGAACTGTTCCAGGAAGCGCAGGTCGGAGGTGAACAGGCGGCGGATGTCATCGATGCCGTGACGCACCATGCAGAAGCGCTCCACGCCGAGGCCGGCGGCAAAGCCGCTGTAGCGCTCCGGATCGATGCCGAGGCCTTCCAGTACCGCGGGATCGACCATCCCGCAGCCCATCACCTCCAGCCAGCGGCCGCGCCACTGCACATCCACTTCGGCGGAGGGTTCGGTGAAGGGGAAATAGCTGGCGCGGAAACGCACCGGCAGGTCGCCGAAGAAGCGCTGCAGGAAGGTGGTGACGGTGCCGCGCAGGTGGCTGAAATCCAGGCCTTCATCGATGGCCAGCACCTCCACCTGGTGGAACACCGGCGAGTGGGTGGCATCCACCGCATCACGGCGATAGACGCGGCCAGGGGCCACGATCCGCACCGGCGGCGGTGTCTTCTCGAGGTGGCGGATCTGCACCGGTGAGGTGTGAGTGCGCAGCAGCTCGTGCTCGCTCAGATAAAAGGTGTCCTGCATGTCCCGTGCCGGGTGGTGCGGCGGGATGTTCAGGGCGGTGAAGTTGTAGTGGTCGCTCTCGATCTCCGGACCTTCCTCCACCCGGTAGCCGAGGCCGGCAAAGATGTCCACGATCTCCTCGATCGTGCTGATCAGGGGATGACGGTGGCCGGCCGGCACGTAGGTGGCCGGCATGGTCACGTCGAGGGTTTCGCTGGCGATGCGTTCGGCCATCGCCGCTGTTTTCACGGCGCTGAGCCGCTCGCTCAGCAGCCCCTGCACCTGCTCCTTGAGCACATTGGCCCGCTGACCCACCAGCGGCCGCTCATCGCCCGGCAACTTGCCCATGGCGCCGAGCACCGCCGAGAGCTTGCCCTTCTTGCCCAGCAGTCCCACCCGCAGGTCTTCAAGCTCACTGGCCGAACCTGCGGCATCGATGGCCTTGGCGGCTTCAGCCTCCAGCTGATCGAGTTGATCGGTGAGCTGCTGCAGGCTGATCGTGGCGCTCACGGCTGTGTTCCGGAAGCCCGTGACTTTAAGAAGACGGCCTCTAGCCTCCCCGCAGTCGGCTCAAGGCCTTGCGGATCCTGATCAGCAACGACGACGGCGTCTTCGCCGCCGGCATCCGCGCCCTGGCTGCTGAAGCCGCCGCCCGCGGCCATCAGGTGACGGTGGTATGCCCGGATCAGGAGCGCTCCGCCACCGGCCATGGCCTCACCCTGCAGACCCCCCTGAGGGCCGAGCGGGCCGATGAGCTGTTCGTCCCCGGTATCACCGCCTGGGCCTGCAGCGGCACCCCCAGCGACTGCGTGAAGCTGGCTCTGTTCGCCCTGCTGGAGGAGTGGCCCGATCTGGTGCTATCCGGCATCAACCACGGTCCGAACCTCGGCACCGACACCCTTTATTCCGGCACGGTGAGTGCCGCCATGGAGGGCACGATTGAGGGTTTGCCGGCCCTGGCGGTGAGCAGCGCCGATTTCCAATGGCGACAGTTCGATCCCGCCGCACGCATCGCCCTCGATGTGGCCGAACAGACCATGGCCGCGGGATGGCCTGAGGGCGTGCTGCTCAACCTGAATGTGCCGCCCCTGGCGGCGGAGGCGATCGGCCCGCTGCGTTGGTGTCGCAAGGCCGTGCGCCGTTACACCGACCAGTTCGACAAGCGCGTTGATCCCCGCGGCCGCACCTACTACTGGCTGGCGGGTGAAGTGGCCAACGATCTCGACGCCGAGGTGGCCGGGCCGGCCGACTGGCCGATTGATGTGACCCATGTGGCGGCCGGCGGCGTGTCGCTCACGCCACTGCAGCCGGAGCTGTTCTGGCGGGGTGATGCCGCGGCGCTTCCTCAGCTGCCGCTCGGCCGGTAAACCCGCGCCAGCAGCCAGATGCTGATCCACAGCCCGATCAGGTGAGCGAACACCACCTGGGTGTTGCTCAGCACCGAGAGCATCTCCAGGGAGGTGATCGGGTAGTTGGTGATCCGGCCACCTGGCGTGGTCATCACGCCGCCAAAGGCGAAGCCGGCCTGCATCGAAGCCTGGAAGAACAGCGCCCCCGCCAACGCTTGATAACCCACCAAGCCCAGGGTGAGGCCCACCAGATCAGCCAGCACCCCGCGCTTGATCAGCCGGGCCGTTTCACCCTTGCTCGGGTGCACCGGGCTGGCCAGGGCGCGGCCGCAGCGGATCACCAGCCAGCTCTGCCACAGCCCCCAGAGCAGCACAAAGAAGGCGATCGAGGTGAGCGAGAGGCCGGGGCTGAGCCCCAGGGCCTTATCAGCGCGGGCACCGATCTGGCCGCCGATGTTGTTGAACAGCAGCACCCCGAGCACCACCACCGCGAGCACCACCTGCGCCCAGAACCGCACCCAGCCGAGGCGCCGCAGGGCGGCGGAGATCAGTTGCAGGTCGAGGCGATCGGCCATGGAGAGGAGCGAGGGCGCCGGAGATGGCTCAAACCTGCCATGGGAGGATGCCCGCGGCGAGGGCCTGGATGCGCTTGTTGGTGAACCGGCCTTGATTCCTCTGCGCAGTCCCGAGCAGGCCATAGGGCCCACGGCCATCGCGCTGGGCAGTTTCGATGGGCTGCACCAGGGCCATCGCCGGGTGATTGCGGCGGTGGTGGAGCGTGCCGCAGCGGCTCGGCTGGTGCCCACGGTGGTGAGCTTCTGGCCCCATCCGCGCGAGGTGCTGTACGGCGAGGCCCGCCTGCGTCTCGATCTGCCCGCCGAGAAAATTCATCTGCTTGAGCCGCTCGGCATCGAACAACTGGTGCTGGTGCCGTTCACGCCCGAACTGGCTGCCTTCACCCCGGAGCAGTTTGTGCAGCAGGTGCTGGTGGAGCAACTGCAGGCCCAGCTGGTGGCGGTGGGCGAAAACTTCCGCTTCGGGGCCGGCCGCAGCGGCGACATCCACTGCTTGCGCGCGCTCTGCGGCGAGCGGGGTATTGAACTGCTGGTGCAGCCGATCCTCAGCGACCGCACCGGGCGGTTGAGCAGCAGCCGCATCCGTCGTGCGCTCGAGGGTGGACAGCTGCAGGAGGCGGCAGCTCTGTTGGATCGCCCCTATCGCTTCGGTGGCCGGGTGGTGCGGGGGCGTGGCCTCGGCCGTGAACTGGGTTGGCCCACCGCCAACCTGCAGGTGGATGGGCGCAAGTTTCTGCCCCAGCAGGGTGTCTATGCGGCTTGGGTGTGGCTGCAGGGGGAACGGCTGGCCGGCGAGCGCCTGGCGGCTGTGATGAACCTTGGGCCCCAGCCCACGGTGGATCCCACCGCACCATCGGCGGTGGAGGTGCATCTGCTCGGCCGGCGCCTGGATCTTGAGGGAGCCGAGCTGCTGGTGGAACCGGTGGCCCTGCTGCGTCAGCAGCAGCGTTTCGATGGTCTGGAGGCCCTGGTGGCACAGATCACCCGCGATGCGGCCACCGCCGAGCAGCTGCTGCGCTCAGCCGGCGGGGTAGGCGTTAGCCAGGCCCCAGCTGATGAAGGCGGCAATGGCCCCCAGCAGCAGAATCCCTGAGATCAGCACCAACATCGGGCTGTCGGATCCGCCCTGCTCCATGGCCCCTGTGATGGCACGTGTGCGCACACCTTAAGCAGCCCTTCTCATCTCAGTTCTGTTCATGACGGCCCACGCACAACCCCAGCCGGTGCTGCGCCTGCTCGATGCCAATCTCGATCGCGCCCGGGAGGGCCTGCGGGTGGTGGAGGACTGGTGCCGCTTCGGGCTGGATCGCGCCGATCTGGTGGCACGGCTCAAGGATCAGCGCCAGCGGCTGGGGCTGCTGCATGCCGATCGCTATAAACAGGCCCGGCATACGGCCGGCGATGTGGCGGCGGGCATGGCCCATCCCGCCCAGGCGCAGCGCCAGGATCCCGCGGCTGTGGTGGCGGCCAATTGCGGCCGCGTGCAGGAGGCGCTGCGGGTGCTGGAGGAATTCGGCCGCGCTGAGAATCCAACCCTGGCCGCTGAGGCTGCTGCGATCCGCTACGCCCTCTACGACCTGGAGGTGGAGTTGCTGCGGGCCTGCCCGGCGGGCGATCAGCGCCGGGTGCAGCTGCAGAGCTGCCGGCTCTACCTGATCAGCAGTCCATCCCCGCAGCTTGAGGCTGTCGTGGAAGCGGCCCTGCAGGGCGGCGTGCGCCTGGTGCAATACCGCGCCAAGGAGGGCAGCCTGGGCGCTGAGGGCGAGCCGATCACCGATGCGGAACGGTTGGCGCAAGCCCAGGCGCTGCGCCGGCTCTGCAGCCGTTATGGGGCCTTGTTGCTGGTGAACGACCGCATCGACATCGCCCTGGCGGTGGATGCCGATGGCGTGCATCTGGGGCAGGGCGATCTGCCGCCGGCGCTGGCCCGGCGTCTGCTGGGCCCCGAGAAGCTGATCGGCCGCAGCACTCATGCCCTCGCCCAGCTGCGGGAGG
>JBDKGF010000285.1:0-4310 GCA_039798305.1 Cyanobacteriota bacterium | reverse complement strand
GACCTGATCGTGCTGGCTGGTGGCGTGGGCGTGGAGATGGCAGCAGCCGCCGCCGGCCATCCCGTGCTGGTGCCGTTCACACCGGGGCGGATGGATGCCAGCCAGGAACAGACCGACATCGCCTCCTTTGCCGTGATGGAACCTCAGGCCGATGGCTTCCGCAACTGGCAGAGGGGGCCGATGAGCGTGACCGCGGAACACCTGCTGATCGATCGGGCTCAGCTGCTGGGCCTGAGCGCACCGGAGATGACAGTGCTGGTGGGCGGCCTGCGGGTTCTGGGTGCCAACACCGATGGCCGGCGCCACGGCGTGTTCACCGAGCGGATCGGGGTACTGAGCAACGACTTCTTCGTGAACCTGCTCGATATGGGCACCACCTGGGCGCCCATCGACGAACAAGGAGAACTGTTTGAGGGGCGGGAGCGCAGCAGCGGCTCCCGACGCTGGACAGCAACCCGCGCCGATCTGGTGTTTGGCTCCAACTCTCAGCTGCGGGCTATCGCCGAGGTATACGCCCAGAGCGATGGCCCCTCACGCTTCGTGGTCGACTTCGTGGCCGCCTGGGTGAAGGTGATGCAAGCCGATCGCTTTGATCTCCTGCACGCATGAACCGGTGACAGCGGAAGCTTGCGGCGAGAGGGATCTCGCATTCCTTAACAGACGCGCAATCTTTCGTTACACTGCTGCTTGAGCTGTCGGACCTGCGTGGTCGCCACCATTGCCATCGATGTCGCCAGCCTGCTGTTCGGGCTGCCCCTGCGACAGCTGGCCGCAGGGGTGAGCCTGATCAGCGCGGTGGTGAGCGCTCCGCGGCTGGGGCGCCTCAGCCCTGGCTGAACACTCCCACGATCGCCATCACCAGCAGTGCCGTGGAGCAGAGGAAGCTGATGCCGAACCCAGGTCCGCGCTTGTTTGGTGCCAACCGATAGCCAACGCCGTAGGCCACACGGCCGCCCACCCAGATGAAGCCCAGCAACGAAGCCCAGGTTTCGCTGCTCATCAACGCCGCCAGCCAGAACACCGGCAGAAAAAACACCAGCTGCTCCAGGGTGTTCTGCTGAACCCGAAGTGCACACTCAAAAGCCTCCGGACCGGTCATGGCCGGGGGCAGCACCTTGTGCTTGACCCGGGCCTGCCCCACGGCCATGGCTGTGCCCTGGTAGGTGATCAGCGCCGCAAGGCTCACAACAGCCGGTAGTGCAGGAACACTCATCAAGGTTCAGATCGTGCGGATTGCGTCCTAGCGCAATGGCTGGGCTGCAGGCAGGCTGGCCTGAATCATCTCGGCTTCTGCACCGAGCACGGCGGTGTAGCACCGCCAGAGCTTGCGAGCCTCTGCCCAGTTCTTCAGCTGGTGGGAGTGCTCGAACGCTGCCCGGCAGGCGGTGGCGCCGGTCTTCTCCCGGCAGCGTTGAGCCTGCTGAGCAAAGGCGGAAACATCCTGTGCTGCCGCTGCAGAACCGAGCAACAGCGCAGCGAAGATAAGCAGCCGCATCACCTGGAGAAGCTCGGCCAATCCTTAGGACAGAGCCAACGCCGACACAACAAAGCCCGGAGCTTCAGCTCCGGGCTTTTGCCTGCGCAGCTGATCTGCCCGCGGATTGGGGCCAGCATTGCAATCGTGATGCTCATGAACAACCCTGATCATGGGATCAGGGTCTGAAATCTTTGGTTGTGAGGCGGAGCTGCCGGCGCTGGCACCTGGGGCCAGGTGTCTAGGGGGACATCCCACTGAATCCGGGGCACCTCTAGCGGTGCAATGGAGGGCGCGACGTTATCGCGCACAGGGGATATCAGAGATCCGTTGAGAGTGTTGGAGCAGGGGCCGGATCGTCAGCGCGCTCCTGTCTGCTGCTCAGGGGGGGTGTCGTCCATCAATGGAGCCTCCGAATCCCGATGTGATCACGATGGATCCGCCCAAGGCGGCTGGCAATAGCGCCGGCGGGATCGACACCGCTCTTCATCCACCGCAATCGGTGTTCATGAAGTGGAGTTCATGAACCCTCAAAACGGACCCTCAACCGATTCGCCGCCGTCGAGCGGGCCGCTGAGGCGATAAACGTCGTGCCGGCGCTGGTGACCGGTGGGAATGGCCTGGCGCGCCAGAGCCACCTGGCTGAGATCAAGCTGCGCATGAAGCACTTGCTCCCCTTCACCGGCCTCAGCGATCACGGTTCCCCAGGGATCCACCACCAGCGAATGGCCGTAGCTGGGGTAGCCATCACCCTGAGGCCTGGCACTGGAGCAGGCGAGCACAAAGCACTGGGTATCGATCGCACGGGCACGCAGCACCAGATGCCAGTGGCGCGGCCCGGTGGTGGTGTTGAACGCGGCGGGACAGGCCAGCAGGGTGCAGCCCCGGCGCTGCTGCATCACCAGAGCCAGCTCGGGGAAACGGATGTCGTAACAAATGAGCAGGCCGAGGTTGGGCGGCTCCGCAACGCCGGTGCCAAGCGGGTCACCAAAGCCGCTGAGCACCGTGAGCGAATCCCCGGCCGTGAGGCTGTCGGATTCGCGAAAGCAGATCCCCCCGGGGATCTCCACATCAAACAAATGCAGCTTGCGATGCTTGGCCAGCAGCACCCCACGGGGATCCACCACCGTGGCTGTGTTGTAGACCCGTCCGGCCTCGCCCTGCTCTGGAATCGAGCCGGCGATCACCGCCACCCCATGGCGGCGCGCCAGGCCCGCCACCATGGCCAGAGAAGGAGATGATCCCCGCGTGAGGTCGGCGCCAGGCTCCGGGATCGGCTCGGCAAAGGCCGCAAAGCGATCCACCGCATAGGGCGCATTCCACACCTCGGGCAGCATCAGCAGCCGCGGCGGCACACCGCCGGGAGCGGACTGGATAGCCCGCTCCAGCCAGGCTTCGGTCTGACGCCGGTTCAGGGCCGCATCCTCTGTCGCACACAGCTGCACCAGAGCCACCGGCAACCCCATGTCCATCGCGCTCATCGTTGATCCTCCAAAAGCGTGCGCAGGCAGGTGGTAAGCCAAAACGATGGCTCTTGCAGGTAGACGATGTCGGCAATCTGCCAACCAGCATCCGGCATTTGACGGAACACATCACGCAGTTGCTGCGGGCGGTGAGTCAAGTGGCGTGGACACCGATTCACTATCTCCCTGCGCAACGTGTCCTGGGAGACATCGTCCCCGGTGATCGGATCGCACCATCGCCTGATTGGCCAATGGGAATCCACCGACGCCGAAGAGACAGCCACCCATAGTGAGGAGGTGATCGCTGTCGCCCGTGAAAGAAATCAGCCTGCTGGAACTGCTGCTGCGCGCAGCGGGACGCATCGCCGCCGTATCCGGCGTGATCGGCCTGCTGGTGTGGCTCACCTGGGTGATGCTCGACGTGAAGAGCATGCAGTCGGGCTTCACCCTCCCCTACTGAGCTTCCGTCTCCAGGCTCTGATGCTCCTGCCAGGCCTGCTGCAGATCGATACGGGTGATCTGATACCCCAGTCGTCTGGCAGCCAGGATCAGCTCCTTGCGGGAACGGCAGTGCCTGAGGGCGCGCTGCAGAGCTGGATCGACTTCGGCATCGCAGACAAGCCGTTCCAGTTCAGACCAGCTCATGGGAACCACCCCCTGGTTCTCTCACCATGCCAAACCCGGGAGCCGTGCGCCAGGCTGCGCGGAACACACACACGGCAAGCCAGCAGGCCGAAGTAAGCACAGGGTGGTGGTGCAGCCGCTGTTGAGCTGAATCACCTGATTGATCACCTCCCAGAAAGGCCTGGGATCGAAGCCAGAACCCCGGCACGGGTGGGGCGAAACGCCTGCCGCCAACAGCAGCAACCAAGGCAAAGCAAACCAACAAATCGATGCTCAGTACATTTGTACCATTGCACGCCGCGGATGGGTAAGCCTCTCTTTCTGGCAGTGCAGGTGGGCGACCTAGTGGCTGTACGACGAAGCCCCGACTGGTGGGTGGGGCAGGTGATCCATGCTGAAGGCAGGGGGCGCTGCAACGCCAACTCGCTGTTTCAGATCGCCTGCGCTGACACCGGGGTGGTCCGCACCGTGAATGCCGATGCCGTGATCGATATCCTCTGCCCGCGCAGTCAGCAAAGCTCAGGAACGCTCGAGCCGGCGCACAATCACAGCCATCAGGCCGAGGGAACCGGCAAGCGCGATCAGGAGGGCAATCGTCATGAGGCGGTCCGGTAAGAGCGCCGATTCTGACTCGTTGGTGTTCGTCTACGGCAGCCTCAAGCGCGGCATGGCCAACCACCAGCAGCTGCAGGGTGCCGACTGGGTTGGCAACGCCAGCCTGGAAGGCCTGGCCCTGTACGACCTGGGCC
>JBDKGF010000284.1:0-3698 GCA_039798305.1 Cyanobacteriota bacterium | reverse complement strand
GCGGTTGTTGCAGCCCGGCCATAGGCTAAGGCCAGCCTTCAAGCGAATCGTTGCAGCGCCCGCGGGACCCCTGGGACCCCTTCCGGCTGTGGCTGGCGCTCACCATCGGGCTGTACGCGATCCGGGCGTTCTTCGCTGCCACCTGGGTAGGGGCGATCCCCGGCTGGGTGCTGCTGGTGCTGGTGCTGATCGCCCTGGCCCTGGCCAGCAAGGCCCTGCTCTTTCCCGGACGGGTGGTGCCTTACCGCGAGGGCGATGGCGGCTGGTGGAACGACCTGCGCGACGACTGGCAACTGTGGTGGCGCCGCCGGCGCGGGCAACCATGAGCACCCCTGCAGCACGCCTGGTGCTGGCGGCGGATCGCCGCAAGGTGGCACCGCTGGATCCCGCCAAACCTCTCACCATCGGTCGCGCGGCCAGCAACAGCCTCTGCCTGGCCAATCAGGAGGGGGTTTCAGAGCACCATGCCGTGGTGCGCTTCTCCCGCAGCCAGGGCTGGCTGGTGTGCAACTGGCAGAGCAGCGACGGCACTTATCTGGAGGGCCGCCAGGTGCATCAATGCAAACGCCTGGAGAACGGCGATGAAATCCGGCTGGGCCGCAGTGGCCCGGTGCTGGTGTTCGAATCGGCCACAGCCGTAGAGGCGGCAGCACCTGCCGCCTCCGCGCCCCCTGCCGCACCGCCGCGCAGCATCAGCGTTGGCGAAGAGCAAGTGGCCGTAGCGGACATCCGTTCGGCGGCCGTGCAGAGCCTGCCGCTGCATCCCCACATCTTCAGCTGGTGGCTGCTGCTGTGCCTGGGCGGCCTGCTGCTGTTGCCGTTTCCACTGCTGTTCTGGCCGCTGCAGGCCGGCGCCCAGGCCGGCTGGATCCAGCTGGGTTCACGCAAGCAGCATGAATTGGTGCTGGTGCTGCGAGACGGGCGAGCCGTGCGCCATGGTTTCGCCAATCGCCGCACGGCCCTGGCCCACCGCAACGGCATCCGCCAGGCCATCGGCCAGGACGCCACCGCCACATGAACTGGTTGCTGCCCGAGGGCGCCGGCCTGCCCTTTGCCGGACTGGAACACCCCCTGCTGATTGAGCGGGGGCTGGGGGGAGGCAGCCAGGGCCAGGTGTTCGCTGTGCAGCTCGGCGGGGAGCGCCTGGCGCTGAAGTGGTACTTCCCGGCCTGCATTGCCAGGGATCCGCAACTGCGGCAGCGGCTGCAGCAGAGCATCCGGCTCGGCGCCCCCAACCGTGATTTCCTCTGGCCCCTGGCGCTGTTGGATCCCACTCCAGAAAGTCTCGGGCGCTTTCCCGCTGCCGCCGGCGGCTTTGGCTACCTGATGAGCCTGCGCCCGGAAGCGTTTGTAGGGGCCCATCGTCACGCCGGCGGCGATCTGGCCATCAGCCTTGAGTGTGTGCTCAAGGCCTGTTTACACCTGTCGGAAGCCTTCCATCAGCTGCATCTAAAGGGCCTCTGTTACTAGGACGTCTCCCTGGGCAACCTGTTTCTGGAGCCCCGCAGCGGCGGGATCCTCATCTGCGACAACGACAACGTGGATGTGGATGGCCAGAGCAGCGGGAGCGTGCTCGGCACACCCGGCTTCATGGCACCGGAAGTGCTGCTGGGCCAGGCCAGGCCGAGCGCGCGCAGTGATCTCTTCTCCCTGGCGGTGCTGCTGTTCCGGCTGCTGACAAGGCACGACCCCTTCCGCGGCCAGCGGGAACTGGCGATCCGCTGCCTGGACGAACCGGCCCGGCGCCGGCTCTACGGCGAGGAAGCGCTGTTCATCTTCGATCCCGATGACAACCGCAACAGGCCGGATCCGATCGAGCACAGCGCCGCTCTGACTACCTGGCCCATCTATCCAGCCGGCCTGCAACGCCTGTTTGAGCAGAGCTTCGGCCCCGGCCTGCGCCAGAGCGACCAACGCACCCTCACGGGCCAATGGAAACAGGCGATCAGCCTCTGCCTCGATCAACGCCAGCTCTGCAGCCATTGCGGGCAGGAAACCTTCCCTGCTGCCGGTGCCCAAGAGACCTGCTGGAGCTGCGGCACCGCACTAGCACCGCCGCTGCGCCTGCAATTGCCCCATGGCCTTGTCACCGCCGCGGCCGGCAACGAACTGCAACCCCATCACTTCGATCCCCTGGTGGGCGAGGCCATCCGTGCACCACTGGCACGGCTGGTCGCGCACCCCAGCGACCCGAACCTGCTGGGCCTGCAGAACCTGAGCACCAGCCGCTGGCGTGGACGCACCACCACCGGTCAGAGCATCGAGCTCGACCCGGGCAAAACCTGTAATCTCGCGGCCCTGCAGCAGCTCGACAGCAGTGCCGGAGCGATCCTGGTGCTGCGCCCTTAAGCCATGCCCTTCCCCAACGTTCGGCTCAGCAACCGGCCGCTGCACTTCATCTACCTCTGCGATTGCTCCGGCTCGATGGCAGCCCAGGGCAAGATGCAGGCCCTCAACCAGGCGATCCGCCAGTCGCTGCCGGGCATGGCTGAGGTGGCCCGTGAGAACCCGGAAGCGCGGGTGCTGGTGCGGGCCGTGCGCTTCGCTGATCAGGCCGCCTGGCACCTGGCCGAACCCACTCCCGTGCAGCAACTGCAGTGGCGCGACCTCGAGGCCGGCGGCATCACCGCCATGGGCGACGCGCTGAATCTGGTGGCCGAGGCCCTGCAGTCTCCGCCGATGGAGGAGCGGGCACTGCCGCCAGTGTTGGTGCTGATCTCGGACGGCCAGCCCACCGATGATTTCGAATCAGGCCTGGCCAACCTGATGCGACGGCCGTGGGCCCAGAAGGCGGTGCGTCTGGCGATTGCCATGGGCCATGACGCCGACCTGGAGGTGCTGCAGCAGTTCATCGGTCCGGAACCGTCGGGGCACGGCAAATCCCCACGCCGGCCGCTGCAGGCAAGCAACGCCACCACCCTGGCTCAGTACATCCAGTGGGCCTCGACCGCCGTGGTGGGTGCCGCCTCGATGCCCGCCAGTCGGGTGGGCTCGGCTGAGTCCGGAGGAGCAAACAGCCCGGCCAACATTCCCCTGCCGGATCTGCCACCCACGCTGCTGGATCCCAGCGACGACGTGGGGCCCCTGGTGTGGTGAGGCCGCGCTGGCATCACCTGCAGGCCTGCAGCGTGATCGGCGCCGCCCATCGCCGCCTGCAGAAACCGTGCCAGGACGCCAGCCTGAGCGTGGAACTCAAGGGCGGCGGCGGCAGCCTGCAGCTGCTGGTGGTGGCCGATGGCCACGGCGGCAGTCGCTACCGGCTCAGTCACCGGGGCAGTGCCCTGGCCTGCCAGGTGGCCCAGGACGCGGTGGAACACTGGATGACCTGCACACCTCTGACGGATCCGGAGCGCTGGCGGCAGCTGCTCGAGCAGGAGCTGCCGGCCACGATTCATCAGCGCTGGCTGGCGGCGATCGCTGCGGACTGGCCGCTACAACCTGAAGCCCAGCACGAAGCCTTTTCACCCCTGCTCTACGGCAGCACCCTCGGACTGGTGCTGCTCACACCGCAATGGTGGGGCTGCACCGGTATCGGCGACTGGGATCTGAGCGCCATCGATCAACGGGGCCAGGCTGTGCTGCTCAGCGAGGAGCGCGAACACAGCGGCAGCGAGGCCACCGGCAGCCTCTGCCAGGAGCTGGAGCGGCAGCTCTGGAGCGACCGCGCCCAGCTGCATCAGCTGGAGCCGCAGGCGGAT
>JBDKGF010000283.1:0-3307 GCA_039798305.1 Cyanobacteriota bacterium | reverse complement strand
GCGAGCTGAGCCTGGTGCAGGCGCTGGGCCTTCAGGATCTGCGCGCGGATGAGGGCGAGGGTGTTCATGGCGGTGGCCTCAAGCTGGCAGCCCCGTTCCCTGCTGCCAAGGCGTGCGTCCCGCGAGGGGATGAACGTGCAAAAAGCGTAGCAACGGCTACTGGTATAAAAGTGTTCATGGTGTACCGATTGCGTGTTTGCGGAGGCGCCTAGGGGCGTCGGCATTGTTCTGTGTCCCGCAGTTGCTGGCCTCCTGCGTGCCGGCATCCCTGCTGCCGCGGTTACGAAGGCAGAAAGCACCATGCCGACCCAGCACGAGTGGATCGATCGCAAAACAAAAGCCCAGGCGTAAGCCTGAGCTTTGAAATGGAGCCAAGGAGACTCGAACTCCTGACCCCCTGCATGCCATGCAGGTGCTCTACCAGCTGAGCTATGGCCCCGTTTGGATCAAAAGGCTGACCGGGGCTGGACTCCCGAACTGGCCTTGCGGCCCGCCGTTTCGATGCAAAGAGCTTACACCGCAGCGGTGCTGGGCTGATCACTTCTCAGACCTGGCGCCACACTGCGACCAGTTTTCCCTGCACCGTCACCTGTTCGGCGTCGAGCACGATGGAGTCGTAGGCCGGGTTGGCGGCTTCCAGTCGTACCCGGCTGCCATCGCGGTGGAAGTGTTTCAGGGTGGTGCCGCTGCCGGCGACCAGAGCGCTCACGATTGTTCCCTCGCGCAGCCGGCTGGGCTCCGCCACCGGTTCCATCAGCACCACGTCCCCGTCGGCGATGTGGGCATTCACCATCGAGTCGCCGTTCACGGTCAGGGCAAACAGGCCGCGGGTTTCCAGGATGGGTGCCAGGTCGATCCGTGCGCTCACGTCGTCAAAGGTTTCCACCAGGCCGCCGGCGGCCACGGCGCCAAGCACGGGGATTCCGGTGGTGAGTTCGCCCAGGAGTTGCAGGGTGCGGGCCTGGCCTTCCTGCCAGGTGATCCAGCCCTTCTGCTGCAGATGGCGCAGGCGGCTTTGCACCGGGGCCGGGGAGCGGAGCCCCATCGCTTCCATCATTTGCCGGATGGAGGGGCTGTGGCGGTGTTGCCCGATGAAGCCCGCCAACCAGTCGTAAAGCTCCTGCTGGGCGGGGGTGAGTGGCTCAGGAGATCCTGCGGGCACCGGAGAGACGCTTGGTTTTCAATACATTTGTACCTCTCGCTCTGCTGTCTGGCAAGCCGCGCTGTTCAGGGGAGTGCCGGCACTGGAGGAGGTGGTGGTGGCAGCGGTAGGGGTGTCAGCAGTTGCTTCAGGCCTGTGATCCGATCGCTGGGCGGTTCAGGCCCAAGGATCCAGAGGCTTTCCAGGTAAAAGAAGCCAGTGCCAAGCCCCTGGGCGCGGTTGGCGTTCACCTTCTCGCGGATCAGAGGGAGTGGTGTGGAGCGATTGCGCTGTCCGCTCAGAACGGCAATGGCTGTGGGGATTCGGCCGCGGGCCTCGAGAACTTCCGGCTTGCTCAGCTGGGGCAGATAGCTGGCGAGATCAGGTCTGTAGATCTGAATGAGCAGCTCATCGGCAATGCCTGTCTGCACCCAGCGGCGCCAATCCTGGAGCTGCAGTTTGTAGGCGAAGTCGTAGTAGTTCGGGGAGATGGAAACGATGGCTCCCGGCCTCGCTGCGCGAATGGCCTGGCTCAGGCGTTGCATGAAGGCTGTGAGCCGATCAGCCCGCCATTTCACCCAGGCCGGATCATCGGGGTTGGCGGGAGGTGTTTTGCCTGTGTCCTGGCGGTACAGCTCCACGGTGAATGGGTCGTAGCCGAACTCCCGTGGCAGGCTCATGTGGTCATCGAACTGGATCCCCTCCGCTCCGTATTGGTTCACCACTTCCAGCACGAGATCGGTGATCAATTGCTGCACTTCAGGTCGGAAGGGATTGAGCCACACCACCTCGCCAGCGGCGCTGATCGAGGTGAGGCCGCCATCGCGTTTCTGGGTGAGCCAGCTGCGGTGCTGTTTGGCCAGCTCGGAATCCGGCGGAGCCATCAGGCCGAATTCGAACCACGGCAGCACCACGAGCCCGCGGCTGCGCCCAGCATTGATCAGTTCACCGATCACATCCTGCCCCTGCAGGCCCCGGTAGGTGAAGCTCTGAAAGCCGCGGCTCTCGCTCAGCTGGCTCGGGTAGTAGGCCATGCCGCCGTTCCACACCACCACGTAGAGCCGGTTGAAATGCAGATCGGCCAGTTGGTTCAGCGTGGCCTGCATGCGTTCGCGATCACGCAGCACGGGCATGTCGTTGGCGGTGAGCCAAACGCCCCGTAGTTCCTGTTGCTGCGCCTGCGACGGTTGGCCCCAGGGCAGCAGCCAGCTGCTGAGCAGAGCGGCAACAACAGCCACCCGCCTGCGGCTTCGGGCTGGATAGGAGTGCGCCATGCCTCTCACGCTAAGGAGAGTGGCTGGCGCCTTCGGTGCCTTATGGCACGCCCTCAGGTGCCTCCGAGCAGGGCAGCCAGAAGGGCCTGCTGGGCATGCAGGCGGTTTTCGGCCTGATCAAAGATGCGGCTGCTGCTGCCTTCCATGGCGCCGGCGCTGATCTCCAGGCCGCGATAGGCGGGCAGGCAGTGCAACACGATCGCCCGTGGATCGGCTTCGGCCACCAGCTCTTCGTTCAGGCACCAGCCGCTGAAGGCGGCTTCGCGGGCGGCCTTCTCATTCTCCTGGCCCATGGAAGCCCACACATCGGTGTAGAGGGCATGGGCACCGCGCACGGCGGCCACAGGCTCGTGCACCACCTCGATCCTGCAGCGGCTGCCAGCCAGCTGGCGGGATTGCTCGAGCACCGTGGCGTCCGGTTCATACCCCTGCGGGCAGCCCACCCGCACGTTCACCCCCAGCAGGGCGCCGCAGAGCATCAAGGAGTGGGCCACGTTGTTGCCATCACCCACGTAGGCCAGGGTGAGCCCATCCAGTTCGCTGAAGGCTTCCTGCAGGGTCAGATAGTCGGCCAGGGCCTGGCAGGGGTGCTCGAGATCGGTGAGGGCGTTGATCACCGGGATCGAGGCCCAATGGGCGTACTCCGCCAGTTCCTCCTGGGCGAAGGTGCGGATCGCCAGGGCATCCACGTAACGGCTGAGCACGCGGGCGGTGTCGGCCACCGGCTCACCGCGGCCCACCTGGCTCACCTGGGGATTGAGATCGATGGTCTGCCCGCCCAGCCGGGCCATCGCCACTGTGAAGCTCACCCGGGTGCGGGTGGAGGCCTTGCTGAAGATCAGGCCGAGGCTGCGCCCACCGAGATCGATGCGGGTGCGGCCCGCCTTGAGAT
>JBDKGF010000282.1:0-5522 GCA_039798305.1 Cyanobacteriota bacterium | reverse complement strand
GGGAAAACTCCTCGAGCAGCTGCCTCGTGAGCCAGCTGGATCTGATCTGGAGGTGGCGGCCCTGGCTGAAGCTGGTGGGATTCGCCGATGTGGGCTGGGGTGAACGCTGGCGGCAGCCCTTTCCCGGCTCGCTCCAACCGAACAGCTACAGGCTGGCGGGCGCGGGGCTGGGTATCGATGTGGGCCGCAGCAATCGCTGGCTCGTGTCGCTGCGGGCGGCCGTTCCCATCGGCGGCAATCCGGCCCAGAGCAGCCTGATCGATCTGGAGGGGAGCCGACCGGGGCCGCGGCTCTGGGCTGCCTTGCAGCTCTGGTTGTGAAGCCAGAGCCGGCGCAGCGATCACCAGTGCTACAGCACACGTGCATTTCCCCGATTGGGCCCCTCAGCTCGCCTACGGTGAGACAACCGCAATGCCGGGCAGCCTCCGATGAGCGACAGCCAAGGACTCACCATCGCTGAACTGGAGGCCAAATACTTCCTGTATCGCAAGGCGCTCAAGCAACTGCTTCTGGAAGGACGACCAGCTGCAAACATTGAAAAAACACTCTGCTGGAGCCGACTGGAGACCCTGCATAACTGCCTGCCTCGCCAATACAAATCACCGGATCACATTCGCCATCAGCTGCGACGTGAAATCGAACGGGAACAGGGTGAAAAGCTCGAACGGGAAGCCCTGACCCGCTGAATCCGGAACAACGACTGGCCCTCGCAACCCTGTGTGGCGAGGGTGCAGTGGCAGGTTGAACGCACGATTCGTCCAATGCTGTGCCTGCGCCGTCTCAGCCTGAGCTGATCGCCATCGCCGAGGCGTTCCATGGCTGCGGCTGCGTCCAGGCAGTGGAGCCACTGGGCCACGGCAATGTGAACGACACCTATCTGGTGCAGGCCGTTGATGGCCTCACCGTGCTGCAACGCATGAACACCCAGGTGTTCAGCCAGCCCCAGCTGGTGATGCAGAACCTGCAGGTGCTGGGTGAGCACATCGAGCGCAAGCTGCAGAGCGCTGCTGCCCATCCCTTGCTGGAACAACGCCGCTGGCAATTACCCAGGCTGGTCTGCACCAAAGAGGAGGGCAAGGCCTGGCATTGCTGTCCAGCCGGCGCTGTGTGGCGCACGATCACCTACGTGCCCGACAGCAGCTGTACGGATGTGGTGGAAGGCGCCGCTCAGGCCCGGGAACTGGGGATTGGCCTGGGGCTGTTTCATCTGTTGATCAGCGATCTGCCGACCACCGACCTGGCAGACACCCTGGAGGGCTTTCACATCACGCCCGGCTACCTCAAGGCCTATCACCGCGCTTTGATCAACACCGATCGCCAGCCCAGCGCTGGCAGCGACCACTGCATGGCCTTCATTCGGGAGCGCGAATCGCTGTGTGATCGTCTGGAACAGGCCAAAGCGAATGGTGAGCTGCCGCTGCGACCGATTCACGGCGATCCCAAGATCAACAATGTGCTGCTGGATCGCCACAGCGGTGAGGCGGTGGCCCTGATCGACCTCGACACCGTGAAACCGGGTCTGGTGCATTACGACATCGGTGACTGCCTGCGCTCCTGCTGCAATCGGCTGGGCGAGGAAACCGATCAGATCGATGCCGTGCACTTTGATCTCCACCTCGCCGACGCCGTTCTCGAGGGGTATCTCGGTGTGGCCGGCCGTTTCCTGAGCGAAGCCGAGCTGCGCTACATCCCCGATGCAGCCCAGGTGATCAGCTTTGAACTGGGGCTGCGCTTCTTCAGCGATTACCTGGCGGGCAACACCTACTTCAAGGCGAACCACCCCGATCACAACCTGCAACGGGCCCTGGTTCAGTTCCAGCTCACCGCCAGCATCGAAGCGCAGATGCCGGCGCTCAGGCATCTGGTGGAGAGTCATGCAACCACTGCATCCATTTGAACCGCGGCAGGAGCTGGACTCGATCCAGCTGGAGGGCGAGGCTGTCTGGCGCGATGGGCGGCTGCAGGGCCGTTTCGCGTTGCGGTGCCACGCCGAATCTCTGCGCTGGCCGGCGATGGCGCTGCCGCCGGCACGGTGCGATGGGCTGTGGCAGAGCACCTGCCTGGAGGCCTTCATCGCCGCCAAGGGGCACACCGCCTACTGGGAGGTGAACCTGGCACCCAGCGGTGATTGGAACGTGTATGCCCTGTCGGACTACCGGGAGAACCTCAGGCCCATGGCCGAGATCACCAGCCTTCCCTATGTGCTGCGGCGCACTGAGAACGAACTGCAACTGGAGTTCCAGCTCGATCTGAGCCGCTGGATCCCACCAACCCAGCCGCTGGAGATCTCCCTCACGGCCGTGCTCGATGATCCGGGCCACGGCCTGAGCTACTGGGCCTGGCGACACAGCGGCGAGCAACCGGACTTTCACCGCCGCGACAGCTTTCAGCAGCTTGATCCCAGAGCGGGCATGAACCTGCAGGTTCCGGACCCACTGCGGCGATGAGCATTTGAGCCAGCTCAGCAGCCACAGCGTCTAGGCCGGGCCATTAAAACGAGAGCATGCACGCGCTCTCCCTGCCCACCTGGTGGATTCATGTTGCCTCGGTGCTGGAGTGGGGTCTGGCGATGCTGGCGATTCAGCGCTGGGGGGAGCGGCGCCAGGAACCGGAATGGAACTGGCTGGCTCTGGCGATGACCCCGGCGCTGATCAGTGCGATGGCCGCCTGCACCTGGCATCTCTTTGACAACGCCGCTGAACTGCAGGGCCTGGTGGTGCTGCAGGCCGCCTGCACCGCCCTGGGCAATACGGCCATGGCCGGTGCAGCCTGGAATCTGGCCCGGCGCGCCCGATGAGCGTGCTCACCCCATCCGGACTGCTGCAGGCACTGGCTGGCGTGGATCCAGCCCCGTTCTTCGGGTTGTCGTTGCTTCCTTATCTCGCCTTTCTCTGGTGGAGCTGGCGCTCCGGACGCATGCCGCGGCTGGCGTTCTGGGGCTTCTGTCTGACGCTGTTGTTTGTGGCGGTCACCATTGCCGCAGCGATCGTGGCCGAGCAGGGCTACGGCCGCCAGCTGGCCGATG
This sequence comes from Cyanobacteriota bacterium, assembly GCA_039798305.1. Lineage (GTDB taxonomy): Bacteria > Cyanobacteriota > Cyanobacteriia > PCC-6307 > Cyanobiaceae > Vulcanococcus. The sequence continues at coordinate 2,497 of JBDKGF010000282.1, read as the reverse complement.
TGGATCCGCTGCATGGCGGAGCGGAGCTGTTTCTCACCCTCAGCAACGTGCTGGTGTTGCTGGGCTTCAGCCGCTCAACGGCCCAGGACGAGCAATGAACAAGTCTTAAGCGGGGCGTGCGGCGGGGCGCTGTCGCTCGGAAGATGAAGCGTCGCCCGTGAATCCGATGCTCGCTCCCCTGCTGGCTATCGCCCCTGCATCCGTGTCCTGGTCGCCCAAGGTGGGCCTGGTGATGATCGTTGCCAACGTGATCGCCATCGGCATCGGCAAAGCCACCATCAAGTACCCCAATGAAGGCGCCCAGCTCCCCAACCCCGCCATGTTCGGCGGCATGAGCCACGCCTCGCTGCTGGCAACCACCTCCTTCGGTCATGTGCTCGGCATGGGCGCCATCCTGGGCCTGGCTGCCCGCGGCGTGCTCTGAGCCGCTCGGCTGATCGAGTCCACTGAACCGCTTCAGCGCCAGCCCAGCAGATAGGGCAGTGCTTTCAAGCCGTAGCGCTCAAAGCGGTAGTCAAACAGCAGTGCCGAAAGCTCTTCGGCACTGCTGTTCTGTTGGAGCCCCTGCAGCAGGCGCTGCAGCCGCTGATCCCCCGCCGGGCTGTGCAGCCCCAACCAGGTGCGCCGGGCCAGGCGCCCGCTGAGCGACCAGCGCCAGCCCAGGCGCAGCTTCAGCCGTGGGGCATACCGTTGCAGTCGCTCCGGCCGGCCGGCCAGAGCCTCCAGCAGCAAGGGCGCAAGCACCTCACTGCTGGCCATCGCGTGGCGGATGCCCTCACCGCCGAGCAGATTGCCGGTGCTCACCGCATCCCCAAGCCCGAGCAGCGGGCCCCGCTGGTGCGGTTCCCGGCGACGGATCGTGCTGCGGATCAAGCCGCCATGGCGATCCACCACAACGGCCTCCTCCAGATCGAGCCGCTGCTGCAACCCGCGCAGCAGCTGATGCAGCGGTGGTTGGTGGCGGCTGGCGTCGTGGAGACGGCAGACCCCGAGCTTGAGCTGACCGCACTGCATCGGAAAGACCCAGCCGTAGCCCTGAGGCACCCAGGTGCTGCCGAGCATGAAGCTGAGGCGATCGGCCCAGCGCTGCCACTGCTGCATGGGCACCTGCAACAGCCACTCCACCCCCTCACCCGAGACGAGGGAACCGGCAGCGCTGGGAGGATCGCCGAGCAGAGCCCGCCGTTGTCCGGTGGCATCCACCAGCCAGCGGCAGTGCTGCACCCGTTCAGCACCACCGGGGCCGCGCAGGCTGGCGCTGGCGCCGGAAGCACAGCCCTGCCATTGCCGAACGGCCCAGCCCAGCTGCAGCCGGGCGCCTGCAGCTACGGCCCGGGCAGCCAGCCACAAACGCAGCTCGCCGAAATCCAGCACCGCCCCGAGAGCGTGATCAGCCATCCAGCTGTAGGGCTGAGGAGCGGGACCGTGAAGCTCCCATCCCCGCCAACGGGCCGCCTGCACTGCCTCGGGCAGCTGGAACTGCTGCACCGCTGCGAGCGGCAGAGCCGCACTGCTGAAAGCGCTCTGACGCAGATCACTCAGTGGATCCACCACGAGCACCGAGGCGCCAGCCTCAGCCAGCCGGCGTGCCAGCAGCAGGCCCGCCGGGCCGGCGCCGGCGATCAGAACATCACACGCCTGAAACTCAGACACCCACCGGCTGGCGGCGCAGAGAACCGAAACGCTGGAGGATGTTGTCAGCCATCTGGGCCGGGGTCAGTCCCAAGGCCTGCTTGCTTTGATCAGGAGTGGCGTGATCCACGAGCTGATCGGGGATGCCGATGCGGTGCACGGGGACCAGCACGTCGTGATCGTTGAGGGTCTCCACCACGGCCGCCCCGAAGCCGCCGGGCAGGCACCCCTCCTCCATCGTCACCACGCGACCGATGCGCTTGGCCATGGGCAGGATCAGCGCTTCATCCAGCGGCCGCAGGAAGCGGGCATTGATCACCGCAGCCCGCACGCCCTGCTCCTGCAGCAGACCGGCGGTGGCCATGGCCGGATACACCATGGCTCCGTAGGCCACGATCAGCAGGTCGTCGCCGTCGGCGAGCAGTTCGCCGCGCCCGATCTCCAGAGGCTCCCAGCCTTCTTCCATCAGCGCCGCGCCTTCGCCTTCACCGCGGGGAATCCGCAGAGCGGTGGGGCCGTCGTGCTGGAGGCAGGTGATCATCATCCGCTGCAGCTCGGCCTCATCCTTCGGTGCCATCACCGTGAAGTTGGGCACGCAGCGCAGATAGCTGATGTCGTACTGGCCCTGGTGGGTGGGGCCGTCAGCACCGACGATGCCGGCCCGGTCCATCACGAAGGTGACGGGCAGGTTCTGGATGCCCACGTCGTGGATCAGCTGGTCGTAGGCGCGCTGCAGGAAGGTGCTGTAAATCGCGCACACAGGCCGCAGCCCCTCGCAGGCCATACCGGCCGCCATGGTCACAGCGTGCTGCTCTGCGATGCCCACATCGAAATATTGATGCGGCCTGTGTGCGCGATTTACAGC
>JBDKGF010000281.1:0-3951 GCA_039798305.1 Cyanobacteriota bacterium | reverse complement strand
ACCTGGGCGTGCAGGTGATCGGTGGTTGTTGTGGCACCACCCCTGAGCACATCCGCGCCCTGGCGGAGCTAGCGGCAGAGATGAAGCCGGCCGCGCGCCAGGTGCGTACTCCGGATCGTGTCGACCATGCCACGGATCCAAGGCCCGCCCTGGCCTATGAGCCCTCTGCGGCTTCGATCTATGGCACCACGCCTTATCTGCAGGACAACTCCTTCCTGATCATTGGCGAGCGCCTCAATGCCAGCGGCAGCAAGAAGGTGCGCGATCTGCTCGCCGTTGAAGACTGGGACGGCTTGGTGGCCGTGGCCCGTGGCCAGGTGAAAGAGAACGCTCACGTGCTCGACGTGAACGTCGACTACGTGGGGCGCGATGGCGAGCGCGACATGCGTGAGCTGGTGAGCCGGCTGGTCACCAACGTCAACCTGCCGCTGATGCTCGATTCCACCGAGTGGCAGAAGATGGAGGCCGGCCTGAAGATGGCCGGCGGCAAGTGCATCCTCAACTCCACCAACTACGAAGACGGCGACGAGCGCTTCTTCAAGGTGTTGGAGCTAGCCCGCGCCTACGGCGCCGGTGTGGTGGTGGGCACCATCGATGAAGAGGGCATGGCGCGCACGGCGGAGCGCAAGTTCGCCATCGCCCAGCGCGCCTATCGCGATGCCCTGGAATTCGGCATCCCCGCCCACGAGATCTTCTACGACCCCCTCGCTCTACCCATCTCCACGGGCATCGAGGAAGACCGCGAGAACGGCCTGGCCACGGTGGAGGCGATCCGGATGATCCGCCAGAACCTGCCGGGCGTCCACGTGGTGCTCGGCGTAAGCAACGTGAGCTTTGGCCTGTCGCCGGCGGCGCGGATCGTGCTCAATTCCGTGTTCCTGCACGACTGCTGTGAGGCGGGCATGGATGCGGCAATCGTGAGCCCGGCCAAGATCCTGCCGCTGGTGAAGATCAGCGAGGAGCACCAGCAGGTGTGCCGTGATCTGATCAACGACAACCGCCGCTTCGACAACGGCGTCTGCATCTACGACCCGCTCACCGAACTCACCAAGCTGTTCGAGGGGGTAAGCGCCAAGGAAGCGCGCGCCTCAGGCCCGCAACTCAGCGACCTGCCGATCGAGGAGCGGCTCAAGCAGCACATCATCGATGGCGAGCGCATTGGCCTTGAGGACGCGCTCAAGATCGCCCTCGACACTTACAAGCCCCTCGAGATCATCAACACCTTCCTGCTCGATGGCATGAAGGTGGTGGGTGAGCTGTTCGGCTCCGGCCAGATGCAGCTGCCCTTCGTGCTGCAAAGCGCCGAAACGATGAAATCGGCCGTGGCTTTTCTCGAGCCGCTGATGGACAAGGTGGAAGGCCCAGAAGGAAGCAACCAGCGCTCTGCCAAGGCCAAGTTCCTGATCGCCACCGTGAAGGGCGATGTGCACGACATCGGCAAAAACCTGGTCGACATCATCCTCACCAACAACGGCTACGAGGTGATCAACCTCGGCATCAAGCAGCCGGTGGAGGCAATCATCGAGGCCCAGCACAAGCACCAGGCTGATTGCATCGCCATGAGCGGTCTGCTGGTGAAGTCCACCGCGTTCATGAAGGACAACCTCGCGGCCTTCAACGAAGCGGGTATCGACGTGCCGGTGATCCTCGGCGGTGCTGCCCTCACCCCGCGCTTCGTGAACAAGGACTGCCGTGAGGTGTATCGCGGTCAGGTGATCTACGGCCGCGATGCCTTCGCCGACCTGCGCTTCATGGACGCCTACGTGGCGGCCCGCGACGCCGACCAGTGGGACAACGGGCGTGGCTTCCTCGCCGGCGCTCCCGAGGGCCTGGGGCTCGAGACAGCCGTGGAGGCCGAGGCTGGTGGTGAACCGGCTGGTGATGCCGCCGGAACGGCTCCCGAGGCCGCAGCCGCCCATGAAGCGTCCGCTCCGGCTCCCGCCGAACCCAACGACCACCGCTCGGAGGCGGTGCCCGCTGAACCGGCGCTCACGCCTCCCTTCTGGGGCAGCCAGGTGCTCACCGAAGCCGACATCCCGCTCGAGCAGGTATTCGCCTACCTGGATCGCAACGCCTTGTTCGCTGGCCAGTGGCAGTTGCGCAAGGCCCAGGGCCAATCGCGTGAGGACTACGAGGCGATGCTCGCCGAGAAGGCTGAGCCAGTGCTGCAGCAGTGGATGGGGCGCTGCCTCGAGGAGCAGCTGCTCACGCCGCGGGTGGCCTACGGCTACTTCCCCTGCGGCCGTGAGGGCAACAGCGTGGTGGTCTTTGATCCCGAGCAGCGCAGCCGTGAGCTCGGCCGCTTCGCCCTGCCGCGTCAGCGCTCCGGCAATCGCTACTGCATCGCCGACTTCTATCAAGACCTCGCCGGCGGCCAGCCCACCGATGTGCTGCCGATGCAGGCCGTGACCATGGGCGAGAAGGCCACGGCCTTTGCCCAGGAGCTGTTCAAGGGCGACCAGTACAGCGACTACCTCTATTTCCACGGCCTGGGCGTGCAGATGGCCGAGGCCCTGGCGGAGTGGGTGCATGCCCGCATCCGCAGCGAGCTCGGCTTTGCAGATCCCGCCGACATGCCGCTGCGGGATGTGCTCGCCCAGCGCTATCGCGGTAGCCGTTACTCCTTCGGCTACCCCGCCTGCCCGAACGTGGCCGATTCGCGCCAGCAGCTGGCCTGGCTGCACACCGATCGCATCGGTCTGTCGATGGATGAGAGCGATCAGCTCGAGCCCGAGCAGAGCACCACGGCCCTGGTGGCCCTGCACAGCCAGGCCCGTTACTTCTCCGCCTGAGAACCGTTCTGGATGGGGCCGGCTCTAGGGTCGGCTCGCCCTGAACCCCTCCCCTGCATGGCCATTGCCGGACCCGGCGGCGTCGACGACGCCATCGCTGCAGGCCTCGATCTCGATGGCACCCCGATCCCTGCGGAGATGATCAGCCTCTACAAGGAGGTGATGGATCTGGAGAGCCAGCGCGCCCGCAGCGGCGTGAAGAAATCGATGCGCAACCGCATCGTGAAAACCGGCTCGAAGCATTTCGACCAGCAAACCCTCGATGCGCGCCTCAAGGCCGCTGGCTGGGAGGGTCTGAAGGACAAGGAGATCGCCTTCTTCTACGGCGCCTGACGCCGAGATCTCCGTCAGTTGATCGAGAGGCCCTGCTGCCAGCGCTGTGGGGTCCTCCCGGTCGGGTGAGCAATCAGCCGCAGAGGTCTTCGAGGGTTTCGATCACTTCCTGTTGAAACTCCTCGAGATCGGTGGAGTCGGAGAGATCGATGCCCTCACCGGCGGCGTTCTGAGCCAGCTCCTGGAAGTGGAAGGCACCTTCACCGTTGGCCAGGAACTCGATCGCCGAGCTCTCGCCGCTTTCCTTGAAGGCATCGCACAGGGCCAGGAAGGCGCCGTCTTCGGTGAAGTCCCAGCTCATGTAGGGGGGTCTGCTGAATGACCTTTAACGCCTGCCCCCCAGGGTCCGTCAACTGTCTGATCGCGATTTGTGCCACTCCGTCGTCAGACTGCCGCTCACCAGAGCGTTGTTCGCCCCTGTGAGCCTCAACGACACCCCAGTCCTGAACGTGCTCGGCGAGCCCCTGGCGGTTTGCGGCTGCGAGCCGATGACCGGTTGGTACCGCGATGGCAGCTGCCGCACCGATGGCGCGGATCTCGGCCGCCACACGGTGTGTTGTGTGGTGGATGAGCGCTTCCTCTCCTATTCGCGCGCCCAGGGCAACGACCTCAGCACCCCTGCCCCTCACTACGGCTTCCCTGGCCTCAAACCCGGTGATCACTGGTGCGTGTGCGCCGGCCGCTGGCTCGAGGCCTACGAGGACGGCATGGCCCCGCCCGTGCGGCTCGAGGCCTGTGAGCAGAGCACCCTGGCGGTGATCCCCCTGGAGGTGCTGCAACAACACGCTGCCGCTTGCGCCCGCGCCACCCCAGCACCCGATGCCCC
>JBDKGF010000280.1:0-2568 GCA_039798305.1 Cyanobacteriota bacterium | reverse complement strand
CGCCAAGGGCAGCAGTGTGGCGACGGTTGGGCCGATCGTGGGCACGAAGGTGAGCAGGCCGCAGACCAGGCCGCTCAGCAGTGCCAGTGGCACCTTCAGTGCGGCGAGTCCGGCCCAGGTGAGCAGAAACACGGCGCTGGCCGAGATCGTCATCCCCGCGAGCCAACCACCCAGGGCTTCGCGGCAAGCGCTGAGGAGATCACCGGCCATCGGCCGGTAGTGAGCGGGGGTTGCCGCCAGCACCAGACGCTGGTGGCTGCGGGGATCAAGCACCAGCAGCAGGGCCAGCAGCACCATCAGCAGCAGCTGAATCGTGTTGTTGGCGGCTCCTCCGGCAAAACCCAGCAACTGTCCACCGAGTGGCTGCAATTTGTCGAAGGTGGCCAGATCGGCCACGCGGCCCTCCAGGCTCTCCAGTATCGCGACGCCACCCAGAAGCTCTCCGACGCGGTTGATCAGGGCCGGCACCAATTGGGTGAACTGCTGCACCTGCTCGATCAACTCGGGCAGCAGCAGTTCACCCAGCTGCCAGCCGCCCAGGAGCAGCAGCACCACCACGACAGCCAGGGCCTGGGGGCGGTTCATCGGCGTCAGGCGCCGCAGCCCACTCACCGGCACATCGAGGGCCACCGCGAGCACCACGGCACCGAACAGCACCAGCAGCACCCAGCGCAGCTCCCAGGCCAGCAGGCCCAGCACCACGAGGGCCAGCAGACCGATCAGGCCGCGCAGGGTCATGGCGTGCGGTGCTGCTGCCAGGGGTCGAGCACATCGTGGATCAACACTTCACGAATCACCACCTGCAGGCACACCGCCAGGGGCAGTGCCAGCAGCAGGCCCAGCGGCCCGAACAGCACGGTGAACAGGAACTGGGCAGCCAGGGTGAGACCCGGCAACAGGTTCACCTGGCGCTGCATCACCGATGGGGTGATCACATAGCTCTCCAGGTTCTGCACCAGTACGTAGAGCCCCAGCACCGCCAGAGCCTTCCACGGCGACACCAGCAGCGCCACCGACATCGGGAAGATCGTGCTCAAGGTGGGGCCCACGTTGGGGATCACATTGAGCAGGCCCGCCAGCAGCGCATTCGCCACCACAAGCTTCACCCCCAGCAACGACAGCCCGATACCCGCCAGCAGGGCCACGCACAGGGAGCTGATCAATACACCGCCCATCCAGCTGCTGAGGGCGTCGCCGCATTGCAGTAACACCTCCCGCAGACGGCGCCTGTAGAAGGAAGGCGCCAGCAGCACCGTCACCTCCCGATAGGCGGTTGGATGCACCGCAATCATCAGCGCCACCGCCAGCACGAACAGCAGCTGAAGCAGGCCACCCCCCAGGTTGCCGGCCAGATCCAGCAGGTTCTGCAGCCCCTGGCCCAGGGCCTCGTTGCTGGATCCGCCGCTGCCCCAGCTCTGCTTGAGCCAATCCAGCGCCTGCTGGCCATAGACCATCTGACTCCCTGCATCCATCAGCTCCCGCAGCAGCCCTGCGGCGCGGCTGGCCGCCAGCGGCAGTTGCTGCACCAGTTGCTGGAACTGCTCCAGGAAGGGTGGCACCACGACAGCAAGGGCCACGGCCACCAGCACGAGCAGAGCGACCAGACTGAGCACCAGAGCCAGCGGGCGGCTGCAGCGCAGCCGCTCCCGCACCACGCCCACGATGGTGCAGAGCGCCATGGCCAGCACCACAGCTGCGAACAGCTGAATCACCACATGGCGCAGCGACCAGAGCAGCAGTGCTGCGGCCGTCGTGGCGAGCAGACCCAGCCCCTGGCCGAATCTCATGGGGCCGAACTCACTCGGCGGCAGCGGACTCGTCCGCGTTGCTCTCCTTCTGGGAGAAGCCGAGATCGTGGCTGTCGGCGTAGCGCTGGGCAAAGCGCATGAAACGTTCGAAGTCTTCCGGGGTCTTCCAGGTGTAGGTGGCTTCCAGGGCTGCCGGTTTGCCGTTCACGAACTTGGCATTCACTTCGCGAGTGACCAGTTGTCCTTCCTCATCCACCATGTACATCCCACCGATGTCGCCCATGCTTTCGGGGGAGAGGGCTTCCGGCTGATCAAAGACGAAGATCGCCTGACCGGTACGCCCGTCGCGCGAGCGGGTCATGCGGATATCAGGAACGACCGGCTCATCGACACCGCGGAAGAACTGAATGGCGGCCATCGATCGATCCCTGCAAAGCCCGACTTTAGGCAGCGTTCCGGCGCTGGGCCTTGATCACACCGCGACTGATCAGCTGGTCGGCGGCGGTCTCGGGGCTCAATCCCGCCAGATCCTCATGGCCCAGCAGCCGCTGCTGATCGGCCGAGCCATGGCGCTGCAGTTCGTGGTCATAGCAGCGGTCGTAGTAATCGAGCATCTGCCGGGCTGCTTCTCCCCACTGGTGCTGCTCGATCGCCACCAGAGCGGCGGCGGTGCGTTGCGGCCCGAGGCGGCGGGCAATGCGCTCGGTGGCTTCTTTCAGGGCCGCTGGATCCTGGGAGCCGTACACCTCCACCAGTTGCTCCAACCGTTCCTCCAGCGGCCTTCGAATCTCCAGCAGCGGTGCTGCCTGCATCTGGCGCC
>JBDKGF010000279.1:0-6209 GCA_039798305.1 Cyanobacteriota bacterium | reverse complement strand
ATCAGGTTGATCGGTGCTGAATGGCTGAACCCGCAGTGGCTCCCGAGCTTTACATCAACCGGGAGCTCAGCTGGGTGGCCTTCAACCAACGGGTGCTGGCCCAGGCGCTGAGCGAACACACGCCACTGCTGGAGCAGGCCAAATTCAGCGCCATTTTCAGCAACAACCTCGACGAATTCTTCATGGTGCGGGTGGCTTCGTTGAAGTCACAGATCGAAGCCGGCGTTCAAACCCTCAGCGACGACGGTCTCACACCCAGTCAACAGCTGGCCAAGGTGCGCGAAGCCCTGGCACCACTGCTGAGCCAGCAACAGGCCCATTACCGCCACTACCTCAAGCACCAGCTGGCTGAGGCCGGTGTGCATCTGATCGACTACGCGAAGCTCAACAGGAAGCAACAGGAGTGGATCAACACCTACTTCCAGAACGCCATCTTCCCGGTGCTCACCCCACTGGCGGTGGATCCAGCCCATCCCTTTCCCTTCATCAGCAATCTCAGCCTCAACATCGCTGCCCTGATTCGTGATCCCGACTCAGGGCAGCAGCAATTCGCCCGGGTGAAAGTGCCGCAGAAAAATCTGCCGCGCTTTGTGCAACTGCCAGTAGAGCTGAGCGACCACGAACCCACGCCCGTGTACACCGCGGTGCCGCTGGAGCAGGTGGTGGCCTTCAACCTGCAGTTGCTCTTCCCGGGCATGACCGTGGAAGGGCACTACTTCTTCCGCGTCACCCGCGACGCCGATCTGGAACTGCGCGATCTGGAAGCCGACGATCTGATGGAGGCCCTCCAGCAGGGTCTGCGCAAACGGCGCATGGGCGGTGAGGTGGTGCGCTTGGAGGTGGCCGATGAGATGCCGCAGGACGTGGTGGATCTGCTGCTGGAAGGCACCGGTGTCGAACCGGCAGACCTCTATCGGATCAACGGCCCGCTCGGCCTCGACGACCTGATGAGCCTGATGGCCGTGCCGCTGCCCAAACTCAAGGACAAGCCCCATCGCGGCCGCACCCCGGCCGTGCTGGCCCGCGCTCAGAAGAGCCTGCTGGAGGACGGTTCGATCAAGGCCGAGGAGTTCGAGAGCATCTTTTCGGTGCTGCGCCGCGGCGATGTGCTGCTGCACCATCCCTTCGATCTGTTCTCCACCTCCGTGGAGGAGTTCATCAACCAGGCCGCGGATGATCCCTCGGTGCTGGCCATCAAGATGACGCTCTATCGGGTGTCGAAAGACTCTCCGATCATCGCCGCCCTGATCCGCGCTGCTGAGAACGGCAAGCAGGTGATGGCGCTGGTGGAGCTCAAGGCCCGCTTCGATGAAGACAACAACATCCAGTGGGCCCGGCAGCTGGAGCGCTCCGGCGTGCACGTGGTGTATGGGGTGATCGGCCTGAAGACCCACACCAAGATCACCCTGGTGGTGCGCAAGGAAAAGGAGAAATTGCGCAGCTACTGCCACATCGCCACAGGCAACTACAACTCCCGCACCTCCACCCTCTACACCGATCTGGGGCTGCTCTCGGCGCGCCCCGAACTGGGGCAGGACCTGGCCGAGCTGTTCAACTACCTGACCGGCTTCTCCAAGCAGCAGGAGTTCCGCCGCCTGCTGGTGGCACCGGTGACGCTGCGGCGGCGCATGCAGGAACTGATCCAGCGCGAAACAGCCCACGCCCGTGCCGGCAGGCCTGCCGGAATCAAGGCCAAGATGAACGCCCTGGTGGATCCACGGATCATCGGCCTGCTATACGAGGCCTCGCAGGCGGGGGTGCCGATCGATCTGGTGGTGCGCGGCATGTGCAGCCTGCGTCCGGGCGTTGAAGGGGTCAGCGACAACATCCGCGTCTCGAGCGTGATCGGTCGCTTTCTCGAGCACTCACGCCTCTTCTGGTTCGCCAATGGCGGCGACGACGAGGCGTACATCGGCAGCGCCGATTGGATGGGACGCAACCTCGATCGCCGGGTGGAAGCCGTGGTGCCGATCGAAGATGCCACCCTCCACCAGAAGCTCCTGCACCTGATCGACGCCTACCTGGCGGACAACTGCACCGCCTGGGACATGCAGGCCGATGGCAGCTTCGTGCGCCGCATCCCCGACGAGGAGAACGTGGCCGTTCAGGCAGGCCTGATCGATGGCTGGCGCCGCAGCCCATGCGACAGCGACACCTAGCTGTAAACACCGCTACAAACAAGAAGAAATTCCAACGAAAATGCTGCAGCAAGTCTTCCGATTCGCTGCAGTCTCGAGTTAGCAAAAGTGCTACATTCCGGCCAAATCAATCTGAGGTCGGAGCAAAGAGCCTGTCTCGCCTCTCCAGCAGACCTCAAGACCACTCCTCCGCTCAGCTCAACGCCGCTGGTTTCGACGCCATGGATGCCAACAACGCCGCAGCTTCCGGGCCGACGAGCAACAGATCAACCAGCCGAAACGGCGCTGCACGCCAGGGAGGTCGGCTCAGTGCGGATTCGATCGGCTGGTACCTGAGCAACATCGGCCGGGTGCCGCTGCTCACCCCCGCTGAAGAGATCGAACTGGCCCATCACGTGCAGGCGATGAAGCGGCTGCAGGAGCTGCCCAGTGATCAACTCACGCCACGCCAGAAGCACCAGATCCGCATGGGCTGCCGCGCACGCGACCGCATGATGGCCGCCAACCTGCGACTTGTCGTCAGTGTGGCGAAGAAATATCAGAACCAGGGCCTAGAACTGCTCGATCTGGTGCAGGAAGGCGCCATCGGCCTGGAGCGCGCGGTCGATAAATTCGATCCCGCCATGGGCTACAAATTCTCCACCTACGCCTACTGGTGGATCCGTCAGGGGATGACGCGGGCGATCGACAACAGCGCCCGCACGATCCGCCTGCCCATCCACGTGAGCGAAAAGCTCTCCAAGATGCGGCGCATCACCCGGGAGCTCTCGCACCGCTTCGGCAGACAGCCCAACCGCCTGGAGCTGGCCCATGCCATGGGCATGACGCCGGACGAGCTGGAGGATCTGATCTCCCAGAGCGCGCCCTGCGCCTCCCTCGACGCCCATGCCCGTGGCGACGACGACCGCAGCACCCTGGGTGAGCTGATCGCGGATCCCAACAGCAATGAGTCCATGGATTCCATGGACCGCAGCCTGCAGAAGGAACACCTCGGCACCTGGCTGTCGCAGCTGAATGAGCGGGAGCGGCGCATCATTGAGCTGCGCTTCGGCCTCGAGGGCCATGAGCCGCTCACCCTTGCTGAAATCGGCCGTCAGATCAACGTGTCGCGCGAGCGGGTGCGACAGCTGGAGGCCAAGGCCATCCTCAAGCTGCGCATGATGACCAATTATCAGCAGGCTGCCTGAGCCTGCGCCCTTGACCCCGGTTCTGATTCAACAGCTCACCGGCATTGCCGTTGTGCTGCTTTGGCTTGCCGTTGTGGTGGGCACCGCTCTCGCCGTTCGCCATCGCTTTCCCGCGCAACGGGAATGGAGCCGCAAGGTGGTGCACATCGGCACGGGCCCAGTGGTGCTGCTGGCCTGGGAGCTCGGAATCGCGCGCTGGGTGGCACTGCCTGCCGCCATCGCCGTCACCCTGGCCACGGCCCTGAACCACCGCTTCAGGCTGCTGCCCGCCGTGGAAGATGTCGATCGCCACAGCTACGGCACGATCGCCTACGGCGCCTCCATCGCCATCCTGCTGGCCCTGTTCTGGCCGGATCAGCCCCTAGCCGTGGCCGCTGGCGTGCTGGTGATGGCCCTTGGCGATGGCCTGGCCGGCCTGGTGGGACCGCAGCTGCGTACGCCCCGCTGGCGCGTGCTCGGCCAGGGAAAATCGCTGGGCGGCACTCTGGCCATGGGCGGGGGAGCACTGCTGGTGCTGATCCTGTTGCAGCTGATGGCCCGGAGCCAGGGCATCGCCGCGCCAACCTGGCCCAGTCTGGTCTGGATCGCGCTGCTGGCCACAGCCCTCGAGCAAGCCAGCAGCTTCGGTATCGACAACCTGAGCGTTCCCCTCAGTGCGGGGCTGCTCTGGCAGCACTGGGCTCACTGAGCCTGCATCAGGCCATGAGCATCGCCTCGCAGCGCCGCTCCCAGTCGTGCTGGGTCCCCAGACCAGCGACCAACCGCCGATCATCGGGCTCAGCCAACAGGCGCAACTGCCACTGACGGATCGCTTCCGCGCGCTCCAGCCAGACATCCACCACGGTTCTGTGAATCAGGTCCAGCTCCCAACCACGACCTCTGGCCGTGTCGAGCGCCCAACCGAGCAAGGCATCGAGCTGGAAGGGACGAAAGCCCCCAAAGGCAGGCCCCTGGCTCACAGTGCTCTGCTCGAGATAAAAGAGCTGCAAGGGATCAGACACGCCACAGAACTGCAGGAGATAGGTCATCAGCAGACCTCCTGATCGCGACTGAATCAAAGCTACGCAGGGCCGATCAGGGCGCTGTTCAGGACAAACAGTTTGAAACTTCGCTGTGCATTAGCACTCAAAAGATGAGAGTGCTGATTCATCTCTGCGCATCATCAGACCAGCGTTGCAGCCTTACTTTTCGCCTGAGCCACCGCCCCAGCCAGCTCAGCCAGTACCTCCCGGGTAGCGCCCAGATCGATGCAGGCATCGGTGATGCTCTGTCCGTAGGTGAGCTGGCTCAGATCAGCGGGGATCTTCTGGTTACCGGCCACCAGGTGGCTCTCGATCATCACGCCCATCACGTGGCGGGATCCTTCGCTCAGCTGTTGTGCCACCGCCGCAGCCACCTCGCCCTGGCGGCGGTAGTCCTTGTTGGAGTTGCCATGGCTGCAATCCACCATCACCCGCGCCGGCAGGCCGTCCTTCTCCAGGGCTGCCGCCGCCGCTTCAATCGCCTCGGCGTGGAAGTTGGTGCCCTGCTTGCCGCCCCGCAGCACCAGATGTCCATCGGGGTTGCCGGTGGTGGTCACGATGGCGGCGCTGCCGTCTTTATTAATACCCAGGAAATGGTGAGGGCGGGCCGCTGCCTCCATGGCGTTGATGGCGGTGCTGGCACTGCCATCGGTGCCGTTCTTGAAGCCGATCGGCATCGACAGCCCCGAGGCCATCTCGCGGTGGGTCTGGCTTTCGGTGGTGCGGGCGCCGATCGCGGTCCAGCTGATCAGATCGGCGATGTATTGCGGCACCACCGGATCGAGCAGCTCGGTGGCGGCTGGCAGACCCATCTCCGCCAGGTGCAGCAGCAGACCGCGGGCCAGCTTCAGGCCGGTGTTGATGTCGTAGCTGCCATCGAGGTGGGGATCGTTGATGAGGCCCTTCCAGCCCACGGTGGTGCGGGGCTTCTCGAAATACACCCGCATCACCACCTCGAGCTGATCGCGGTGGTGCTGGTGCTCCTGAGCAATCGCTGCCGCGTACTCCTTGGCGGCGTCCACGTCGTGAACCGAGCAGGGGCCCACGATCACCAGCAGGCGCTGATCATCACCGCGCAGGATCGCCTTGATGCGCTCGCGCGCCTCACGCACCGTGGCCGCTGCCCGATCGCTGAGGGGCAATTCCCGATGCAACAGCGCCGGTGCCACCAGCGGCCGCGTTTCCACCACGTGGAGATCAGAGGTGGGAATCATGCCGGCAGCCGCACAGGGGCAGGGGGATAGGAAAGCCTAAAAGCCCGATTGCAGCCGTTGTCACCAGATCCGGGCAGGGCGGCAAAGAACAATGGGTGTCACGTCACAGTTCGTCAGGTCCGCCGGACCCCTAGCGCCGATGGTTGCCAGCAGCTTCCTTGCCGACTACCGCGCCGCCGCTGCGGAGCGCGAAGCCCTGGGCATTCCGGCCCTCCCCCTCACCGCCGCCCAGGCCCAGGACCTCACCGAGCTGCTGCAGGCACCGCCGGCCGGTGAAGAAGCCTTCTTGCTGCACCTGCTCTCCGAGCGCATCCCCCCCGGCGTGGATGAAGCCGCCTATGTGAAGGCCGACTGGCTCAGCGCCGTGGCCCAGGGCAAAACCACCAGCCCACTGGTGAGCCAGGTGGAAGCCGTGCAACTTCTGGCCACCATGATCGGCGGCTACAACGTGGGCGCGCTGATCGAGCTGCTCTCGAGCAGCGATGCCACCATCGCCGAGGCCGCCGCCACGGGCCTCAGCCGCACCCTGCTCGTTTACGACGCTTACAACGATGTGCTGGAGCTGGCCTCCAGCAACGCTTACGCCAAGCGGGTGATCGACAGCTGGGCCAATGCCGAGTGGTTCACCGCCAAGCCGGAGCTGCCCGC
>JBDKGF010000278.1:0-3557 GCA_039798305.1 Cyanobacteriota bacterium | reverse complement strand
CGCCTCGCGTTGGTGTTGCCGGCGATCGGTCGGTTGCTGCGGCCGCCGCGATCACACCCTCGATCGCATCCACGTGGGCCACCGGGTCGCGCACCACGCCACCTTTACCCACCCGCTCCTTGCCCACCTCAAACTGCGGCTTCACCAGCAGCAGCGCCTCGCGCCGCTGCGGCCGCAGCAACCGACCGATCGCCGGCAACACCAACGCGAGGCGGATGAACGACACATCCGCCACCGCCAGATCCGGCCAGGCATCCCCATCGCTGTAGAGGTCATCCGGCTCCAGGTGCCGCAGGTTGGTACGTTCTTTGAGCACCAGGCGCGGATCGGTGCGCAGGCTCCAGGCCGTCTGGCCGTAACCCACATCCACGCCGTACACCCGGCTGGCGCCGTGTTGGAGCAGGCAGTCGGTGAAGCCGCCGGTGGAGATCCCGCCATCGAGGCACACCCGCCCGGCGGGGTCGATCGGGAAGGTCGCCAACGCACCCAGCAGCTTCTCGCCGCCGCGCGACACAAAGCGTGGCGGCTGCTCCACCTGCAACGGCAGGTCCGGCAACACATCAAGGCCAGGCTTGTCGAGCACTCGATCGCCGCTGCGCACTTTGCCGGCCCGGATCAGCTGCTGGGCCTGCTGGCGACTGGTGGCCAGACCCAGTTCCACCAGCTGCAGATCCAGGCGTTGCTTGCGGCCCATCAACAGCGGCGTGCTGGTGTGCTGTCACAAAAGCACAGGGGAAACCGAACAAAAACGGGCGCTGCGGCGGCAAATCGGGGAACACTCCGGAGGATGACCGTCAGCACAGGGGATCCCCCATGCCGCGCCAGCAATCCAACGTGGTCGAACTGCTCCAACCGGGCAGCTTCGTGAAACTCCGCAACCAGCCCGACGACCTGCCTCCCTTCCAACTGATCCAGTGCCGCGGCGGCCGCTGCTGGGTGCGCCAACAGGCCTGGGGAGACCTGGTGCAGTTGGAAGTGGAGCACCGCAAGCTCACGGCGGTGGCCTGAGCAGGCTGGAGGCCGCCCCATACATTGGTTTGGATGTGAGCCCGCGGCGGCCTTGATCGAGCGTTACACCCTGCCCGAGATGGGCGCCATCTGGAGCGAGCAGGCGAAGTTCCAGAGCTGGCTCGATGTGGAGATCGCCGCCACCGAAGCCAATTGCGAGCTGGGCCGCGTGCCCGCCGAGGCCGTGGCCACGATCAAGGAGAAAGCCAGCTTCAGCGTGGAGCGCATCCTCGAGATCGAGGCCGAGGTGCGTCACGACGTGATCGCCTTCCTCACCAACGTGAACGAGCACGTGGGCGATGCCGGGCGCTACATCCACGTGGGCATGACCAGCTCGGATGTGCTCGACACCGGCGTGGCCCTACAGATGAAGGCTTCGGTGCAACTGCTGCGCACCGAGCTCGACAAGCTGGCCGACGCGCTGCGCGAGCTGGCCCGCGCCCACAAGGGCACCGTGATGATCGGCCGTTCCCACGCCATCCACGGCGAGCCGATCACCTTTGGCTTCAAGGTGGCCGGCTGGCTGGCGGAAGTGGTGCGTAACCAGGAGCGGCTTGAGCGGCTCGAGCAGGCCGTGAGCGTGGGCCAGATCTCCGGCGCCATGGGCACCTACGCCAATACCGATCCCCGGGTGGAGGAGATCGCCTGCGCCAAGCTCGGCCTGGTGCCCGACACCGCCAGCACCCAGGTGATCTCCCGCGATCGGCACGCCGAATACATCCAAACGCTTGCCCTGGTAGGCGCTGCCCTGGAGCGCTTCTCCACCGAGATCCGCAACATGCAGCGCACCGATGTGCTCGAGGTGGAGGAGAACTTCGCCAAGGGGCAGAAGGGCAGCTCCGCCATGCCCCACAAGCGCAACCCGATCCGCAGCGAGCGCATCAGCGGCCTGGCCCGGGTGCTGCGCAGCTATGTGGTGGCCGCGCTGGAAAACTGCGCCCTCTGGCATGAGCGCGACATCAGCCACAGCTCCGTGGAGCGGATGATGCTGCCCGACTGCTCGGTGACTCTGCACTTCATGCTGCGGGAAATGACCGATGTGGTGAAGGGTCTGGGGGTCTACCCCGACAACATGGCCCGCAACATGAATGTGTACGGCGGCGTGGTGTTCAGCCAGCGGGTGCTACTGGCCCTGGTGGAGAGCGGCATCAACCGCGAAGACGCTTACCGGATCGTCCAGCGCAACGCCCACACCGCCTGGAACACCGAAGGTGGCAACTTCCGCGCCAACCTCGAGGCCGATGCCGAGGTGACCTCCCGCCTCAGCCCCGAGCAGCTGGCCGAGTGCTTCGCCACCGAACTGCACCAGGCCAACCTGGGCGTGATCTGGGAGCGTCTGGGGATCTGAACGGCCCTGGGGCTGTTCACTTGTGATACGGCCCGCCCTGCTGAATCGAGAGGGCCCGGTAGAGCTGCTCCAGCAGCAACAACCGGGCCAATTCGTGGGGGAAGGTCATCGGCGAGAGGCTGAGCTTCCAGCTGGCGCGAGCCTTCAGGGCTGGATCGATGCCTTCAGCCCCGCCGATCACAAACACCAGCCGTTCTGAACCCGAGCCCTCCAGCCGCTCGGCGAAAGCTGGTGAATCAAAGGTCTGGCCCTCTTCGGCCATCACCACCAGCTGCTCCCCTGGCTGCAAAGCAGCCAGAACGGCTTCAGCCTCCTTGACTTTGCCGGCATCCCGGAGCTCGACCACCTGCAAGCCGGGCAAGCGCTTGAGGTAGGTGGCGATGCCCTCGAGCACCCAACCCTTACGCACCTTGCCCACCGCCAGGATGCGGATGCGGGAGGGATTGATCACGGCGCCACAGCCCCTGCTGGCACGCTACCCACAGCCCTGGGGGACCCATGAACGCACTGCTGGCAGCCCTTCAGCCCCTGGCGCTGTTTTACACGCCCTACGCCGACTGGATCTACACCGTGGTGAGCACCACCGGCCTGCTGCTGATCGTGTGGCTGGTGCTCAGGCCGAAGTAGTCGGCGCCGTGGCGCTGCGCTCGGTGGCGGGATTAGGGCCAGCCCCACCCGCCAATAGATCGATCGGTTCGCACACCGGGAAGCGGTTGATCGCCTTGAGGGCGGTGCGGGCATTGCTGCGCAGCTGCTGGCTGATCGCTTCGCAGTAGGGGATCTGGGCCAGCAGATCCACGGTGCGGCGCATGATCCGCACCACATCGCCCTCATCCAACGAGGTGTTGGCGATCAGGTCGTTCCAGCTCACGCCCTTGGCCCAGGCGTGCACCAGGCCCATCAGCTCCGGCTCGAACCACAACGGCATCACCACCGAGGCCTGCTCCTGCTGGCGCTGCAGCTCGCGGCGGATGCCGCGCAGATCGTGCAGAGCCTCCTCGGATGCCGGCGACGGCGGGAAGCCGCTCCACAGATCCGGACGATTCACCTCGGTGGAGATCGCCTCAAACACCGCCGCCAGATCAGCCGGCTCGAGCTCATCGAGGTGGCCGCTCATCAGCGCCAGCCCCAACCAGAGTTCGTTATCGCCCCGCAGGGCCCCCACGGTGCGGCCGATCTCCGTGGGTTCAAGCCCCTCCTC
>JBDKGF010000277.1:0-3141 GCA_039798305.1 Cyanobacteriota bacterium | reverse complement strand
CTTCCAGGGCAACGCTGTAGCGATCGGCGTGGTGGTGCTCCACGGGGGTGAGCAGGCCGAAGTTGCGGGCCGCGGTGCGGAAGAGGCCGGCGTGCTCCTGGGATTCGCTGATCTGCTCGTTGAACTCCGCCTCGGCGCCGTGGTCGCGGTCGGCGCGGGCCTGGGCGGCGAACTCCGGGTACATCGTTGTGTACTCATAGGTTTCGCCTTCGATCGCCAGCTCCAGGCAGCGGCTCAGTACTGCTTGCTTCTGCTCATCGCTGAGGGTGGAGGGGTCGTCGACCACCAGCTCCGGATGCAGCAGCCGGAAGTGGGCAAAGGCGTGCTCGGTCTCCTGGTTGGCGGTGTCGCGGAACAGCCTGGCCAGTTCGCTGTTGCCGAGCCGCCTGGCCACATCGGCGAAGAAGAGGTATTTGCGGTTGGCCATGCTTTCGCCGCCGAAGGCGGCTTCGAGGTTGGCCTGTGTGCCGGGGTTGGAAAGGTCCATGGTTGGTGGATCTGGTGGATAGCGCCCTGAGCTGGCGCGAGCATAGCCCGACTTAAGCGAAGTCGGTATGACTTTGAGTAAGTGCCGGACGTGGCCAGTCGCGGCGGGTCTGGTTAGATCTGGGACAGCTCTTCGGATCCCAGGGTTATGGGTCATCACCAGGTGTTGATCGTGGGCGGTGGTGCGGGCGGCATCACCGTGGCCGCCCGCCTCAAGCGGTTCCGCCCCAGCCTGGATGTGGCGATCCTCGAGCCCTCCGGTGAGCACTACTACCAACCGGGCTGGACCCTTGTGGGTGGTGGTGTGTTCACCATGGAGCAGACCCGCCGCCAGGAGGCTGATCTGATTCCTGCGGGCGTCAGCTGGATCCGCGAAGCGGTGGCCGGATTCGACCCGGATCACAACAGCGTCAGCACCAGCGGCGGCCAGACCCTCACCTACGACGCCCTCGTCGTGGCCACAGGCCTGAAGCTCAACTGGGAGGCGATCCAGGGACTGCCGGAGGCCCTGGGTCAGGGCGGCGTCTGCAGCAATTACTCCAAGGATTTCGCTCCTTACACCTGGGAGTGCATCCAGAACTTCAAGGGTGGCAACGCGGTGTTCACCTGCCCTCCGATGCCGATCAAGTGCCCCGGCGCCCCTCAGAAGATCGCCTACATGGCCGATGACGCCATCAAGCGCGATCCCGCCGTGGCCGCCAGCAGCAAGGTGATCTACGCCACCGCCACCCCCGGTATCTTCGGCATCCCCACCTACGCCGCCCCGCTGCGCGAGGTGGTGGCCCGCAAGGGCATTGATGCCCGTTACAACCACACCCTGATTGAGGTGCGGCCCGAGAGCCGGGAGGCTGTGTTCAAGGTGAGCAAGGAGGGCGAGGAGCCCCGCGAGGAGGTGATCAACTACACGCTGCTGCATGTGACGCCGCCGATGGCGGCGCCGGATGTGGTGGCCCAGAGCCCCCTGGCGGCCGCCAGCGGTTTTGTGGAGGTGGATCAGCACTCCATGCAGCACGTGCGCTATCCGAACGTGTTCGCCGTCGGCGATGTGAGTGGCATGCCGAACTCCAAGACCGCTGCCGCTGTGCGCGGTCAGGCGCCGGCGCTGGTGACCAACCTGTTGGCCCAGCTCGATGGCGGCAAAGGAGATGGCTCCTACAACGGCTACAGCTGCTGCCCGCTGATCACCGGTTACGGCAAAACGATCATGGCTGAGTTCAATTACGACGCCCAGCCCGAGCCCTCCTTCCCACTGGATCCCACCAAGGAGCGCTGGAGCATGTGGGTGATGAAGACCACGATCCTCCCCTGGGTGTACTGGAACCGCATGCTCAAGGGTGCCGACCACGAGAAGCGCTTCATTCCCGGCGTCAAGCACTGAGCTTCGGGCGGTTCGTCAGGGGGGCACCGCCCGCGATGGTGCCCCCGGATCCACCCTGTGTGCTCAACCCATCAGTGCGGCGCTCGCGCAGCTTTGATCAGGACCAAGCTGGAGCGGCCGAGCGCTCTCGGTGGACCTTCCAGAGCCACGCCCAACCTTGACCACACATCCTTCCTCCGATCTCCTGGTCATCGCCGCCAGCAATGGAGAGAACCTCAAGCTGGCCGAGCGTTTTGCTGCTCATGCCCGTGCCAGGCACCTCAGTGCCGAGGTGCTTGATCTCACCGAGCTGGATCTGCCGCTGTTCACGCCGCGGGCCTTGGCTGCCGGTACGCCCTCTGCCGTGATGCCGCTGCAACAGAAGCTGGCGAGTGCAACGCACTGGGTGATCTGTACCCCGGAATACAACGGCTCCATCCCGCCGGTGCTCACCAGTGCCATTGCCTGGTTGTCGGTGCAGGGCGACGACTTCCGCTCTCTGTTCAATGGCCGTCCCGTGGCGATCGCTACCCGCTCCGGCAGTGGTGGCACCACGGTGCTGGCAGCGCTGCGCCTGCAGCTGGCCCATCTCGGTGCCCATGTGGTGGGTCGTCAGCTGGTGAGCACCAGCACCAACAGCGCCAAGGATGCGTCCATCGCCGACCTGATCCACCGTCTCCAACAGCTTCAACCGCTCCAGCCCTGAGCCGATTGATTGGCCATGACAACGATTCCGACCGCGATCCCCGCCAGCCATGTCGGGCTGGCCAGAGCCCTGGCCGCCGATGCGCTGGTGCTGCGCCCCGCCGCTGAGCGCTTCCACAGTCAGCTCGACTGGCTGGACAGCTGGCACAGCTTCTCCTTCTCCAGCCACTACGACCCGGCCTGGATGGGTTTCGGCCCGTTGCGGGTGATCAACGACGACACGATCGCGGCTGGCCGGGGCTTCGGTCTGCACCCCCACAGCGATATGGAGATCATCACGGTGATGGTGCAGGGGGAGTTGCACCACCGCGATTCCATGGGGCATGCCGAGGTGCTGCGCGCCGGTGAGGTGCAACGGATGAGTGCCGGCACCGGTGTGGTGCACAGCGAGATCAATGGATCGGATCAGCCCTGCCGCCTGCTGCAGATCTGGGTGGAGCCGAGCTCCAAGGGAATCGCGCCTGCCTATGATCAGAAACCCTTTCCGCTGCAACGCGGCTGGACAGCGCTGCTCTTTCCGGGGCGCCAGAGTGGTGCCTTGGCGATTCACCGGCCGGTGCGCCTATGGAGGGCGCAGCTCCAGGCCGCAGAGG
>JBDKGF010000276.1:0-2897 GCA_039798305.1 Cyanobacteriota bacterium | reverse complement strand
GCTCCACCCCCTCCTGCAGGGTGGCCACCCCGAAACTGCTGGCCCCACCGGCGGCGGCAGCCCGCGCCACCGGCACCGAGCCGTGGCCGTAGCCATCGGCTTTCACCACGGCCATCAGATGGCAGCCGGGCGCCAGGGAGCGGCGCAGGCTGCGGGCATTGGCCTGCACTGCCGCTTCGCACACTTCCACCCAGGCCCGCTGGCGGGGATGGGGCCAGGGTTGCTCCGAAGGGCTGATGGCCGGGGAGGCTTCTGTCATCCGGCAAGGCGTCGCGGAAAGCGTAAGCGGAGATGCATCGCAATCCAGACAGTGCCCCTAGCATGACGGTCAATTCCAGGGCTGCCAGGGGGCCACTCCCATGGGCCACGTGCTGGTTCTCAACGCCTCCTACGAGCCGCTCAACATCACGAGCTGGCGGCGCGCCACGGTGATGCTGCTGAAAGGGAAGGCGGAAGGGCTTGAGCACGCGGCGGATCTGCAACTGCGGCCCGGCCTGCATCGCCCCACGGTGATCCGGCTGCGGCAATTCGTGCGGGTGCCCTTCCGGGCTCTGCCCCTCACCCGCCGCAACCTGTTCCAGCGCGACGGCCACCGCTGCCAGTACTGCGGCAGCGAAAGCGAACGGCTCTCGATCGATCATGTGATGCCCCGCAGCCGCGGCGGCAGCCACAGCTGGGACAACGTCACCACCGCCTGCCTGCGCTGCAACGTGCACAAGGGCAACCGCACCCCCCGCGAAGCCGGCATGGTGTTGCTGCAGCCGCCGCGCCGGCCGCTCAGCGGCCCGCTGTTTGAGGCCAGGCGGCAGATGGCCCGGGGCCAACACCACGAATGGGCCAAATACGTGCAGGGCTGGGACGACAGCGGCCAGGGTCTCGCCGCCTGAGACAAACCGGCTTCAGCCGCCGGCCTGAGCCGCCAGCTCCTCAAGCTGCCGGCGCTGATCCGCTGACACGCAGGCGCCGATCAGCTCAGCCAGCTGGCCCTGCAAGACCGGCTCCAGCGAGAAATTGCGGCCGAGGCGGTGATCGGTGGTGCGGTTGTCCTTGTAGTTGTAGGTGCGGATCTTCTCGCTGCGATCGCCCGTACCCACCTGCGCCAGACGGGCGGAGCGCTCCTCGGCGTTGGCCGCCGCCAGCTCGCGTTCATAAAGCTTGGCCCGCAGGATCTCCAGGGCCCGCTCGCGGTTCTGCAGCTGTGAGCGCTCCTGGGTGCAGAACACGCGGATGCCGGTGGGCTTGTGCAGCAGATCGACCGCCGTTTCCACCTTGTTCACGTTCTGGCCGCCGGCGCCGCCGGAACGGGCCGTGCTGATCTCCAGATCGCCCGGATCGATCTGCACCTCCACCGGATCGGCCTCCGGCATCACCGCCACCGTGGCGGTGGAGGTGTGCACCCGGCCCTGGGATTCGGTGGCCGGCACCCGCTGCACGCGGTGCACGCCGGCCTCGAACTTCAGCTGGCTGAACACACCATCGCCCTTGATGGCCAGGATCAGCTCCTTGTAACCGCCGAGCTCAGCCTCGGAGGCACTCACCGGCTGCACCTTCCAACCCACGTTCTGGGCATAGCGCTCGTACATCCGAGCCAGATCGCCAGCCCAGAGGGCCGCCTCATCACCGCCAGCACCGGCGCGGATCTCGAGCATCACGCTGCGCTCATCGCGGGGGTCGCGGGGCAGCAGCGCCAGGGTGAGCTGCTCCTCCAGGGCTCCGATCCGGGTCGCCAGGTCCGCCAGCTCCTCCTGAGCCAGGGCTTCCAGGTCGAGATCGCCGCGGCTCTCGCGCAGCAGCTCTCGCGCCTGCTGCTCCTGACCGCGCAGCATCTGCAGCTCGGCGTAGCCGATCACCAACGGCTCGAGCCGGGCGCGTTCGCGGGCGATCGGCTCGAGCTGCGCCGGGTTGGCAGCCACATCCGGGTCCGCCAGCTGCCGCTCGAGCGTATCGAAGGTGATGCGCGCCGCGTCGAGGCGCTCACTCAAGAAGGAGGCGTCCATGCAGAAAGAAAACGGGCGCGGAACAACAACAGGCGATCGACAAGTGAACAGCAAAAAGCCGGATGCCCTGAAGCACCCGGCTCATGCTCAACACCACAACATCAAAGCTGTGGTGATCAGAACAGCAGCGCTCAGGCCTTGGCCGCAGCAGCCTGCTTGTCGCCATCCTTGGCTTCGGCGGTGCTGGCACCACCCATGCCGTACTTGCGCATGAAGCGATCCACACGACCCTCGGTGTCGAGGATCTTCTGGGTGCCGGTATAGAAGGGGTGGTTGCCGCTCCACACATCCACGTGGAGTTCGGGCGAGGTGGAGCCAGTGGTCATCACCACCTCTCCGTTGCAGATCACCTTGGCATCGGGATACCAGGTGGGATGGATTTCGGCCTTCGGCATGACGAATACGGGGCTGAGGGGCTGAAGCGGAATCAGCGCTTGGAGAACTGAGGAGCCTTACGGGCTTTCTTCAGGCCGTACTTACGACGCTCCTTGGCGCGGGGATCGCGGCTGAGGTGGCCTTCGGTCTTGAGGGGCTTGCGGTTCTCGGGGGAGAGCTCGCACAGCGCCCGGGCAGCACCCTGCTTGATCGCATCGGCCTGACCGGTGAGGCCACCGCCGCGCACGTTCACCAGCAGGTCGTAGTCACTCGCCAGACCTAGGGTCTGCAGCGGAGCGGTGACGGCCGCCAGATAAACGGGGTTGTAGTTGAGGTAGTTGTCACCGGGACGACCATTAATGGTCACGGTGCCGGTGCCAGGAACCACGCGCACGCGGGCGACAGCAGTCTTGCGGCGGCCGGTTCCCCAGTAGACGACGGTGTTGGTGCTCATTGGGCGGAAGCGGCGGGATCGAGGGCGAGGGCCTTGGGCTGCTGGGCGGCATGGGGATGCTCAGCACCCTT
>JBDKGF010000275.1:0-4313 GCA_039798305.1 Cyanobacteriota bacterium | reverse complement strand
CGACAGACCCGCGGCAGGAGCAGGAGGCTGCACAGGAGCAGCAGGCGCCTGGGTGGGAGTTTCGGGCGCAACAACGGCCTTGAAAAACTGCGGCGCGGACGGCTCAGGACCACCAGGCTGTTGCGCAGCTTCGGCGGGCTGTCCGGAAATCTGTACAGACTGATCGGAATCCTGGACGGTCGTGGCAGGTGCATCTGCACCGGTCACCTGCGGTGCTGGCGACGTTGGCGCAACGACAACTGCCGCGGCAGAGGCCAGTGATTCAGGCGATGGCAGCGCCGATGCAGGCTGAGCTGGTGGCGTAGGTGTGAGTGCCGGCGAACCAGCCGCAGCCTGTTTTTCTGCTTCCTGCTGCGCCTTCAGACGGGCATAAGCCTGACGGGCCCAATCGAGGGCGTCCTGATCGACGGCACCAACGGCCGGAGCCGTGGGGGAAGGCTCCAGGCTTGGTTCCGGCTGGTCAGCCTCGGGAGCGGCCGCGGCAGGTGCCTCATCGGCGGCCGGCGGCTGCGGGGGTTGTTCCGGCTGGGGCTCCTCAGGGTTCTGAGGGGCCCCGCTGCGATTGAACCAGTCGAAAACCATGGGCGTCTCCTGATCAGCCCTTGGCGGGGGCGCTGGTGAAACGGCGGAGCACGCCGTTGATCATGCGGCGACCCTGCTCGTCGCTGTAGCGGTTGGCCAGTTCCACCGCCTCGTTGCAGGCCACGGCAGGGGGGGTGTTGAACTGCTCGATGTCGACGGCGGCCAGGCGCAGGATGTCGCGGTCGATGCGGGGCAGACGGGTGAGGCGCCAGCCTTCCATCACGGCATCAAGGCGCTGATCGAGATCCTCGCGGCTGCGCAGTACAGCCCGGGCACGATCCACCGCACCGCGGCGGATCTCGTCCTGATCGGAGAGCATCAGCAGCCGCGGCAGCTCGAGGCTGGCGGAGAGACGGTTGAGGCCCTGCTCGGCATGGGCCAGACCGTCCTGCAGGTGTTGGCGCACCCTGGGCAGCTGCTCGGCACTGCCCTGGTCTTGGAGCTCGCTATCGAGCAGCTGCTGCTGGGCGGCCTGGAGATCGCTGGCAGCCTGATCGAGGGCCTCGCGCACGTGCTGACTCAGCGACGCCTGGGCCTGCTGCAACAGGGTGTCGAGCGGGGTGTCGGCAGCGGGCTGGCGATCGCTGATCTGGCCGAGCATCAGCAGGGCCAGTTCACGGGCAACGGTGCGGCTCTGCATCAGGCCTTATTGGAAGGAATGGGGGAATAAGCGGGAGCCCGGAGCTGAGCCAGCAGGCTCGAGAAGCTGCGGCTAGCGGGGGTTTCGCGCTCGTCGGGGTTCACGATGCCGGCCGAGATGATCGTGCGGAAGGCATCCTCCACCGAGAGGTTGAGATCCTTCACCGACGCCTCCGGCACCACGGCGTACCAGCCGGTGGTGGGGTTGGGAGCGGTGGGGATGAACACGCTCAGCATCGGCTGATCGAAACCGGCCGCGAGGGTGGCGCCCAGCACACCGGTGACGAACCCCAGGGCATACAGACCCTCACGGGGGTACTCCACCAGCACCACGCGCCGGAAACGCGTGGAGTTATCGCGCAGGAAGGTTTCCAGCAGCTGCTTGAGGGTCTTGTAAACCGAGCCGGCCACGGGGATCCGCTGCAGGGTGCCCTCGCCGAACTCCAGCAACCAGCGGCCCACGATGTTGCGGGCCATCAGGCCGATCAACAGGATCCCGAGCAGGGGCACCAACAGACCCAGACCGAGGTTGATCAGCTCCTGAAGGATCGGATCAAGCGTGTTGAACGGGTTGAGCTGCTTGGGGATCGAGGTGAGGAACGCCAGTACGAAGCGCGTCACCGTGGTGGCCAGCCAGATGGTGGTGGCCAACGGGATCACCACCAGCAGGCCGGCGATCAGATCGTTCTTGAGGTCCTGCTGGAGGCGATCGCCCAGGGGCTGCTCAGGTCTGGGACTGGATTGCACCAATGACAGGCCGGGGCGTCCGGTGAAAAAAGTCCAAACTGCAACTTAGCCAGCCGCCTTCACAGAACGGCCACCACAGCCAGCAAGGTGAAGGCCACCAGAAGCACCACAGCCGTTCCGGTGCCACCGATGCGGCGCTGATTGGCCGCCAGATCGCGGCGGCTTTCAGCCTGCTTGAGCTGCTGTTCCGCCTGATCCAGCTGGCGGTTCATGAAGGCCTGGGCAGCTTTCTTCTTATCGGCATCGCTGGCGGTGGCAGGGATCTGGCCGGCCTGCTCACCCTGGGCGATCACCTGCTCGAGCACCTGGGGGTTCTCCAGCTGAGCCTTGGCCATCTCCAGCTGGCCGCGCTGGGCGAGCAGAGCCTGGTTGGCCTGATCACTCACGGCGCGATCGCCGCTGATGCTCACCGGAATGGTGATCAACACCGCCAGAGCCAGCAGCGCGCTCACCACACCGACGAACCAACGCAGCGGTGTGCGGCCGGGTACCGGCTCATCCAGACGCTGACCGATCAGCATCAGCAACAGGCCCACGAACGCCATGGGCGACTGGGTGACCAGCGTGGTGGCGAGCAGCTGGCGGAAGCTCTCCTCACCCCAGCCGTTCACGCTCAGAACCGCCAGGAGCTGCAGCACCAGAAGCACCACGAGGGTGAGGCCCAGCCAACGGAACAAGGTGCCGAATCGGCCGGACGCTGCTGAACTCACAGTGGTGCTGACGCAATCGCGCAATCGTAGGGGTGGTGGACCTCGCTGACACCCTCAAGCAACAGGCACGGCAACTGGGCTTTGCAGCCGTGGGGATTGCTTCCGCTGCAGGCAGCGCACGGCTGCGGCTGCGCACGGCTGCCCTGGAGCGCTGGCTGGCTGCGGGGCATCAAGCCGACATGGCCTGGATGGCGGACCCCCGCCGGCGGGCGGTGGAAGCGCTGCTGCCGGGGGTCCGCAGCGTGGTGGCCGTGGGGCTGCCCTATTGGGTGGAGGCGGAGCGCGCGCCAGGCAGCCTCAAGGTGGCCCGCTACGGCTGGGGGCGCGACTATCACCGAGTGATCGATGGGCGGCTGCGGGCGCTGGGGCGCTGGTTGGACACCCAGGTGCCCGGGGCCGGTTGGCGCGCCTGCGTCGACAGCTCACCCCTGTTGGATAAGGCCTGGGCCGAAGAGGCCGGTCTGGGCTGGATCGGCAAACACAGCAACCTGATCAGCCGCGAGCACGGCTCCTGGCTGCTGATCGGGCACTTGCTCACCACCCTCGAACTACCGGCCGATCCACCTGCGGTGCCGGCCTGCGGTGCCTGCAGCAGCTGCCTGGAGGCCTGCCCCACGGGCGCCATCCGCGAACCCTTCGTAGTGGATGCCCGCCGCTGCATCGCCTTTCACACGATCGAAAACCGCGATCCCGAGCTGCCCAACCAGATCGCCGATGCACTGGAGGGCTGGGTGGCCGGCTGTGACATCTGCCAGGACGTGTGTCCGTGGAATCACAGGCCCTTCGCGGGCAGCAGCGATCCCGATCTGCAGCCGCGCCCCTGGTGGCTGGATCTGCGCGCCGGAGAGGCTCTGGGCTGGAGCGATAGCGAGTGGGACGACAAGCTGCGGGCCTCCGCCCTGCGCCGGATCAAACCGGCGATGTGGCGGCGCAACATCCGTGCGGCCATGGCAGGCCCCCCTGCCTAACGTGAAGCAGGTGATCACCCTGCATCGATGGCTGCGCGCTGGTTGAAGGTTCTGGCGGCAGCACCCCTGATGCTCTCGGTCCTCAGCGCTACGCCGGCCCGGGCGCTGGTGCCCTACGTGGTGGTGCCGAGCGAGCAAAACCTGGAGGGGGCAGGCCTCGGCATCGCCCAGGCGGCGGCGCGCCTGCTGCGTCTGGGCCAGGCGGAAGACGCCGTGCGGCTGGCGGCACTCACGGTGCAATTGATTCCCGGCGACCCACGCGGCTGGGTCCTGCTGGCGGAAGCCCAACTGCGCAGCAACCAGGACAAGGAGGCTGGCGTGTCGCTGGCCAAGGCGCGGGAGCTGGACCCGAAGAACGCCGGGATCCTGTTCGCCCAGGGCTCCCTGGCCCTCAAGGATGGGCGCCCCTCGGAAGCCGCTGACCTGATCCGCCAGGGCCTGAAGCTCGACAGCAACAACGCGGGCGCCTACTTCGATCTCGGCAACGCCTTCATCCTGATGGGCAAGCCGGGCGAGGCCCTGGGGGCATTCGAGCGGGCGTCGAGGCTGCGGGGGGATTTCTGGGAGGCCATCAACAACCAGGCCCTGGTGCTCTACGAGCAGAACAAGGACGTTGACGCGATCCGGCGCTGGCGCAGCGTTCTGGAGATCAAACCCGCCGCAGAGC
>JBDKGF010000274.1:0-5385 GCA_039798305.1 Cyanobacteriota bacterium | reverse complement strand
ACGCTGCGCACACGGGTGCGGCTTCAGGATGGCAGGGCTGCCCTCTGGATGCTGTCCAGTGCCATCAGTTTCAGTCTGATGGGGGTGTGCGTGAAGGCCGTCAAGGAACGCGCTGACATCGTTGATGTGGTCGGTGAGCACGTGGTGCTCAAGAAGAAAGGCCGGGAATTCGTCGGCGTCTGTCCTTTCCACGACGACAAATCGCCGTCGATGACGGTGTCGCCCGCGAATCAGTTCTACTACTGCTTCTCCTGCGGGGCCGGTGGCAATGCCATCAAGTTCCTGATGGAGCTGCAGCGCCAGAGCTTCAGCGATGTGGTGCTGGAGCTGGCGCGCAAGTACCAGCTGCCGGTGGAAACCCTTGAGGGGCCCCAGCAGGAGCGCCTGCGTCAGCAGCTCTCACGCCGCGATCAGCTGCATAAGGCTCTCTCCCTGGCTGCCGGCTGGTTCCGCAGCCAGCTGCGCAGCCCGGAGGGTGCCGGCGCCCTGGCCTATCTGCGCGAGCAGCGGGGGCTGAGCGAAAGCACGCTCGAGAGCTTTGGCCTTGGCTATGCGCCGGAGCGCTGGGATGGGTTGCTCAGCCATCTGCAGCAGGTGGAGGGGCTCTCGCCCGAGCTGCTGGAGGCGGCCGGCCTGGTGGTGCCGCGCCGCGGCGGCGATGGCTTCTACGACCGCTTCCGCCACCGGGTGATGGTGCCGATCTGCGATCGCCAGGGCCGGATCATCGGCTTCGGTGGCCGCAGCCTGGATGGCGGCGAGCCGAAATACCTCAACTCCCCGGAAACGGAGGTGTTCGAGAAGGGCAAGCACCTGTTCGGCCTCGACAAGGCGGTGAATGCCATCCGCAAGGACGACCGAGCGGTGGTGGTGGAGGGCTACTTCGATGTGATCGCGCTGCACGCCGCCGGCATCACCAACGCGGTGGCGGCCCTGGGCACCGCTCTCAGCAGCCAGCAGATCACTCAGCTGTGCCGCTGCTGCGATGGTAAGCGCCTGATCCTCAACTTCGACACCGACGGCGCCGGTGTGCGGGCCGCCCAGCGGGCCATCGGTGAGGTGGAGCAGCTGGCGCTGCAGGGCCAGCTGGAGTTGCGGGTGCTGCATTTGCCCGCCGGTAAAGACCCGGACGAGTTCCTCAAGGAGCACGGCGCCGGCGAGTACCGCTCCTTGCTGGATCAGGCGCCGCTCTGGCTCGACTGGCAGATCGATCAGGTGTTGGAAGGCCGTGATCTGGCCCGCTCTGATCAGTTCCAGCAGGCGGTGAGCGAGCTGGTGGTGCTGCTGGGCAAGCTGCCCGCCAGCGCCGTGCGCTCCCGCTACCTGCAGCAGGTGGCCGAGCGGCTCAGTGGCGGCCAGGCGAGGCTGGCTCTGCAACTGGAAGACGACCTGCGTCAGCAGGTGAAGGGCCAGCGCTGGCATGGCCGCTCCCAGCGCTGGGAGCAGCCCGGAGAGGCGGGGTTGCGGGAGCGGGCTGAGGCGGAGCTGCTGCGGCTGTATCTCCACTGTCCCGCGCATCGGGGCGCCATCCGCGCTGAGCTGCGTCGCCGCGAGCTTGATGACTTCGCCATCGTTCACCACCGCCAGCTCTGGGCGGCGATCAGTTCCCTGGAGGAGGACAACCTGGGGGTCGGCCGCCTCGAACTGATCAACCGTGGCAGCGATCCGGGTGTGGAGCTGGCGGATCTCGATCTGCCGCGCCTGCTCTCCGATCAGCTGCTGCTCAGCGACGCCGAGGTTCCCTCCGATCTGCTCACCCGGCTCACACCGCTGCTGGAACCCACCGATGTGCAGCGTCTGGCCCTGGCGAACCCCCGGTTGCAGTTGCGCGGTGCCACGGCCTCCCTGGAGCGCCAGCGCAGCCTCAAGCGCTGCCGTCATCTCCTCAATGCCTGGAGTGCCCAGCGCCTGGAAACGCTCGAGCGCTGCATTGCTCGTCTGCTGGAAGCGGGTCCCGCTGCGGATGCGTCCTCAGGCGATGCCGATCTCGGCCCTGCGCTGCAGCCCGCTGCCCTCGATATGGAAGCGCGCATTGAAGCGATGTTCGCTGATCTCAACAGCGATGCTCTGCGCTTTCAGGAGCTTTACTACAACGAGCGCCAGCACATCGCCCACCTTGATCAGCAGCGCCGTGCCGGCTTTGAAGATGTGCTGCAGGAGCAGGCGGATTCGCTCACGGCCTGATGCCGGCCGCCATCAGCTCTGGTAGGACAGATCCATGCCTTTGTCTTTCATCACTCCTTCCACCACTGCCTGGGTGGTTGCTGCTGCTGTTGTGGGCCTCGCTGCTCCTGCGCAAGCCAGCATGATCGACCAGATCATCCTCAATAAGTGCTCCGCTGCCATGCGTGACGACTTCCGCAAGGCCGGCAAGACGCCGCCCGATGGCATGGTGACCGACACCTGTACCTGCGTGGTCGAGCAGGTGAACAACCGCCAGAGCATCGAGCAGGCCAAAACGTTCTGCACCAAGCAGAGCTTCGAGAAGTACGGCCAGAACCCCTGAGATTCAGCGGGCCCAGACCGTGGGCACATCGCTCAGGCGGGTGGTGGCTGCGCGCGAGAGCTGCTCGCGCCGCATCATCCAGCTGGGCGTCAGACCGCAGGCGGCCCACTGCACCGTGCCCCGGCCGTAGCGCCGGTTGAGCGCGTCGATGCGCTGCATCAGGGCTTCTCGCCGCTGTTGTTCCGGCTCCGGCAGCGGTGCCAGCAGATGGTGTTGCAGCTGCTCCTGGCTCTGCAGGTCCTGCAGAAGCACCCCGGCTTTGGCAAAGCGTTTGTGAGGCCGGTAGATGCGCTCCACCAGGGGCAGGGCTGCCTGCAGCAGCACGGCCGTGTCGTTGCTGGCCACGGGTAAGGCGGTGCCGGCGGCCTGGCTGTAGAAGCCTGGGCTGAAGGGGCTGGTCCGGGCGAACACCGTGAGCCGGCCGCTGCACTGTTGCTGGAGGCGCAGCTTCTCCGCTGCCCGCACCACGTAGCTGGCCACCGCCTGGCGCAGTTCGCCCGCATCGGTGATCGCCCGGCTGAAGCTGCGGCTCACGCAGGTTTCCCGCTTGGCTGTGGGGCCTTCCTCCAGGGGTAAGCAGCTCACCCCCTGCAGCTCCAGCTGCAGCCTCAGCCCCACCACCCCCGCTTTGCCCCGCAGTTCACCGCTGGCCATGTCGCGCAGTTGGCGGGCATTGGCGATGCCCCGCAGTCGGCACCAGCGCCCCAGCTGGCGGCCTACGCCCCAGATCTCCTCCACTGGGGTCTGCTCCAGCCACGGGTCGGGATCCACCTCACGGCCCAGATCGAACACGCCGATGTCGCAGCGATCGCCCTTGGCGATCCGGTTGGCGAGCTTGGCCAGCACCTTGCTGGGGGCCAGGCCAATAGCGATCGGTAGGCCGAGGTTATGGAGGATGCGGCGGCGCAGCTCCACCGCCCAGGGGCTCAGGTCGCCATAGCGCGGTCGCGGCAGCCGCGCGAAGGCCTCATCGATGGAATACACCTCCAGCTCCGCCACGAACGGCTCGAGGCTGCTCATCAGCCGCTGGCTCATGTCGCCGTAGAGGGCGTAGTTGGAGCTGCGCACCACCACGCCGTGCCGGGCCAGTTGTGCCGCGATCTGGAAGTAGGGCTTGCCCATCGCGATCCCCAGCTGCCGCGCTTCGCTGCTGCGCGACACCACGCAGCCGTCGTTGTTGGAGAGCACCACCACCGGCCGGCCGAGCAGAGCCGGATCGAACGCCTGCTCGCAGGAGGCGTAGAAGTTGTTCGCATCGATCAGCGCCAGCACATCAGCCATGGCGCGTGAGTCCGTGAATCACGTGGATGGCCACGCCCCAGATCTGCACGTCGCCGCATTGATGCAGCTCCAGGGGTGGGTAGGCGCTATTGGCGGCCTCCAGCCGCAGTCGGCCCTGGTGCCGCACGAGCCTCTTAAGCGTGAAGGCCCCATCGAGCACCGCCACCACGATCAGACCGGGGCGCGGCTCAAGGCTGCGGTCCACCACCAGCAGATCACCGTGCTGGATGCCGGCTTCGATCATCGAATCGCCGCTCACCCGCAGGAAAAAGGTGCTGCTGGGGTGGCGGATCAGGGCTTCGTTGAGGTCGATGCCCGTCTCGATGTCGTCATCGGCCGGGCTGGGGAAGCCGGCGGCCACGGTGCTCGTTGCCAGGGGCAGCCGCAAGCGCGGCCGCTCACGGCGCAGAGGCATCGGCCGAGGGCCTGCAGCAGGCATGAATCCGCCACCCGATCATCGGATCGCAGATTAGTACAGGTGTATTGGTTGCGGTGCTGGTTTGGCGTCTGTGTCTTCAGTCCTCGTCGTCGCCTTCCAGGAGCAGTTGCTGGAACGCTGTGTACAGCTCGAGCTCCTCGCTGTTGGCGGGAGGCCGGTGCTGCCGGTTGGGGCGCAGTTCGTTGCTGGCGCCGCGGGGCTGCAGTCCCCCGGCCGGGTGCTGTCCCTGGCTGCTCTGTCGTTGGAGGGTCTGGCGCTGCTCTGCCTGGCGGGCCCGTTTCTGCTCCGTTTCCGCCTGGCGCAGCCGATCGAGCAGGTGCGGCGGCACGCTGCCATCCGGGCTCACCTGCATCAGCTCGCGGAACAGGGCCTGGGGATCGGTTTCCGTTTCCACCCGGTGGCGTTTCTGGATGGCGGGCGCTTCGGCAGCCGCGGCTGTTTCCGGCTTGGGGAGCGGTTTGGGCAGGCTGCGGCCCAGCTGCTGCAGGCGCTCGAGGCTGCGGGCGTCAAAGCTCATGATGTGCCTCTCTTCAGCCGCACTCGAGGGTGTCGCGGGTGGTGCGACCGGTGACGGGGTTGCTGCCGCTGGCGCTGGCGCACAGCGTCTTCAGTACATCGCCCCGGAAGGGCACGTTGGTGAAATCGGCCCCGTCAATCCGCACGTTGTTGAACCGGGTGTTGAAGGCGAACGCGTTCTCCAGCACGGCATTGCGCAGGTCCGTGCCGTCCAGGACCGCCGAATCGAGGGTGGCGTTGGTGAGATCGGTGCCGGAAAGATCGGCATCCTGCAGCTTGGCCCCGAACAGGCTGGCGCCCCGTAGATCGGCTCCGTGGAAATCAGCCTCGCGCAGGTTGGTGAGGTTGAAGGTGGCGCCGCGCAGATCCACCCCGGCGAAGTCGTGGCCGATCAGCACCTGCTTGGCGTAATCCATGGCGGCGTGGGCGGCCGGCGGCATGAGAAGCAGTGCTGCCGGCAGCCAGAGCGCCAGTACAGGCATCAGCAGGCGCTTGAACAGCGGTCGCAGCAGGCGGCCCATCGGATCGGCATCGGGTCGGCCAACCCTAGGCAGCCTGTCGCGATCACCACCAACGCAGCGAAGGGCTTCTCCTAATCTCCGCGGCACTGCACCTCTGCTCAGCCATGCGTCAGTGGATGCAGATT
>JBDKGF010000273.1:0-5256 GCA_039798305.1 Cyanobacteriota bacterium | reverse complement strand
CCAGATACTCACCAGGCAGCTCGGTGATCGGCACGTTGATGAAGGCGTCAGCGGGGCCGGCATTGAGGACCGTGCCGTACCACTGCTGAAAGGCGTCGAGGCTCGGGAAG
This sequence comes from Cyanobacteriota bacterium, assembly GCA_039798305.1. Classification (GTDB taxonomy): domain Bacteria; phylum Cyanobacteriota; class Cyanobacteriia; order PCC-6307; family Cyanobiaceae; genus Vulcanococcus. Next base: position 5,146 of record JBDKGF010000273.1, on the reverse strand, counting down.
TGCACCACCTGGGCATGCCCGCCGGTCAGCAGCAGATGGATCGCGTAGCGACTGGGGGTTCGAGCCATCAGTGGCAGGCAGCGAGCGGGCGCACATCCCCAGGATGCTGCAGGCGCAAGGGCTGCGCAGCTCCCACCCTGTGGAGGCTGCGCGGGGGGCTCTGCCAGGCTGGCCGCACCGGATCAGGAGCAACGGGTGGCGGGCGCAGCGAGCGGGGTTTCAGCGAACGGCCAACCCCTGTTGCTGCTGGTGGATGGCCACTCCCTGGCCTTCCGCAGCTTTTACGCCTTCAGCAAAGGCGGCGAAGGCGGCCTGAGCACCAAGGAAGGCGTGCCCACCTCGGTGACCTACGGCTTCCTCAAGGCCCTGCTCGACAACTGCAAGGGTCTGGCGCCGCAGGGGGTGGTGATCGCCTTCGACACGGCCGAACCCACCTTCCGCCACGAGGCTGATGAGGCCTACAAGGCCCACCGCGACGAAGCCCCGGAGCACTTCTTTCAAGACCTGGGCAATCTGCAGCAGATCCTGCAGCAGGCGCTCGATATTCCCCTCTGCATGGCGCCTGGCTACGAAGCCGACGACGTGCTCGGCACCCTGGCGAACCGCGCTGCCAACAGCGGCTGGCGGGTGCGCATCCTCTCGGGTGATCGCGACCTGTTCCAGCTGGTGGACGATCAGCGCGATATCGCCGTGCTCTACATGGGGGGCGGGCCCTACGCCAAGAGCAGCGGGCCGCTGGAGATCCGCCGTGAGGGCGTGGTGGCCAAGCTCGGCGTCACCCCGGAAGAGGTGGTGGATCTCAAAGCCCTCACCGGCGACAGCAGCGACAACATCCCTGGCGTGAAGGGTGTGGGTCCCAAAACCGCCATCAACCTGCTGCAGGCCTACACCAACCTCGATGGGATCTATGCAGCCCTGGCGGAGCTGCAGGCCGCCGGGCCGAAGGCGAAGGATCCCAAGGGGGTGCTGAAGGGTGCCCTGCTGGGCAAGCTCGACGCCGACCGCGACAGCGCCTACCGCTCGCGCATGCTCGCCGAAATCCTGGTGGATATCCCCCTGCCCCAGGAACCACGCCTGGAACTGGGTGCGGTAAACGCCGAGGCGCTGGCCGAGAGACTTGAGGAGCTGGAGCTGTTCAGCCTGCGCCGTCAGGTGAACCAATTCGCCGAGGTGTTCTCGGCGGAAACACCGGCCACCCGGATCGCGGACAGCGCGCCCAAAGCCGAACGTGCTGAGCCGGCTGCCGCGGCCCCCGCCGCCGCTACAACCGCAAGCGCCTCCAGCTGTGAGGCGCCGGTCTTACAGCCGCAGCTGATCACCAGCCCAGAAGACCTGGCGGCGCTGATGCAGCGCTTGCTGGCCAACACCGATCCAACCCGGCCGATCGCGCTCGACACCGAAACGACCAGCCTCAACCCGTTCCAGGCAGAACTAGTGGGTGTGGGGGTGGCTTGGGGCGAGGGCGCCACCGAGCTGGCCTACATCCCGATCGGCCACCAGAGCGGCAGCAGCGGCGATCTGCTCAACCCGCCTCCAGCGCAGCTCCCCCTCGATCAGGTGCTGACGGCGCTGGCCCCCTGGTTGGGCAGCACCCAGCACCCCAAAACGCTGCAGAACGCCAAATACGACCGGCTGATCCTGCTGCGCCACGGCCTGCCCCTCGAAGGCGTGGTGATGGACACGCTGCTCGCCGATTACCTGCGCGATGCCAACGCGAAGCACGGTCTGGAACTGCTAGCCCAGCGGAACTTCGGCTTCCTGCCCACCAGCTACAGCGAACTGGTGCCCAAGGGAGCCAATTTCTCCGCCGTGCCAATCGAGCAAGCCGCTCTCTATTGCGGCATGGACGTGCACGTGACCTGGCGTCTGACGCCGGTGCTGCGCGCCCAACTCGAGGAGCTCGGTCCGCAACTGCCGGCGCTGCTCGATCAAGTGGAACTGCCCTTGGAGCCGGTGCTGGCCCAGATGGAAGCCACCGGCATCCGCATCGACACCGGCTATCTGGGGGAGCTGAGCCAGGAGCTCGCCCAAACCCTCGAGCGTCTAGAGGGGGAGGCCAAGGCCGCCGCTGGCACCGAGTTCAACCTCGCCTCCCCCAAACAGCTGGGCGAACTGCTGTTCGACACCCTCGGCCTCGATCGCAAGAAATCGCGCAAGACCAAAACCGGCTGGAGCACCGATGCCGCCGTGCTCGAGAAGCTGGAAGACGCCCACCCGGTGGTGCCGCTGGTGCTGGAGCACCGCACCCTCAGCAAGCTCAAGAGCACTTATGTGGATGCGCTGCCGGCGCTGATGGAGCCGGAAACCGGCCGGGTACACACCGATTTCAACCAGGCCGTGACGGCCACGGGCCGCCTCTCCAGCAGCAACCCCAACCTGCAGAACATTCCCATCCGCACGGAGTTCTCACGCCGCATCCGCAAAGCCTTCCTGCCGGAAGCCGGCTGGCAGCTGATCAGCGCCGACTACTCCCAGATCGAGCTGCGGATCCTCACCCACCTCTCGGGCGAGGAGGTGCTGGTGGAGGCCTACCGCAACGGCGACGACGTGCACGCCCTCACTGCCCGGTTGCTGCTGGAGAAAGACGAGGTGAGCGCCGATGAGCGCCGCCTCGGCAAAACGATCAACTTCGGCGTGATCTACGGCATGGGCGCCCAGCGCTTCGCCCGCGAAACCGGCGTGAGCCAAGCGCAGGCCAAGGAGTTTCTGAGCAAGTACAAACAGCGCTACCCGAAGGTGTTCGCTTTCCTGGAGCTGCAGGAACGGCTGGCCCTGAGCCGCGGCTACGTGGAAACGATCCTGGGGCGCCGGCGGCCGTTCGCCTTCGATCCTTCCGGCCTGGGCCGCCTGCTCGGCAAGGATCCGCTCGAGATCGATCTGGAGGTGGCACGCCGCGGCGGCATGGAGGCCCAGCAGCTGCGCGCCGCCGCCAATGCCCCGATCCAGGGCTCCAGCGCCGACATCATCAAGTTGGCGATGGTGCAGCTGCATCACAAGCTCACCGCCAGCGGCCTGCCGGCACGGCTGCTGCTGCAGGTGCACGATGAACTGGTGCTCGAGGCCGCGCCTGAGGCCCTCGATCAGGTGCTGAGCCTCACGCGTGAAACCATGGAGCGCGCGGTTGAGTTGTCCGTTCCCCTGCTGGTGGAAACGGGCGTCGGCCCCAACTGGATGGAAGCCAAGTAAGCCCCAGCTCGATGACCCTCAAGCTCACCAACACCCTCACGCGCCGCGTTGAGGAATTCCGGCCGATCGAGCCCGGCAAGGTGAGCATCTACTGCTGCGGGGTCACGGTGTATGACCTCTGCCACCTGGGCCATGCCCGCAGCTACATCGCCTGGGATGTGCTGCGCCGCTACCTGCGCTGGAGCGGCTACGCGGTGACGTTCGTGCAGAACTACACCGACATCGACGACAAGATCCTCAACCGCGCCGCTGAAGAAGGCAGCTCGATGGAAGCGGTGAGCGAGCGCAACATCGAGGCCTTCGTGGCCGACATGACGCGCCTCAACATCCTGCCGGCCGACCGCATGCCGCGGGCCACCCGCAGCCTCGATGCGATCCGGGCCCTGATCAGAGAACTGGAGGCCAAAGGCGCCGCCTATTCCGCCGATGGCGATGTTTATTTCGCCGTGATGAAGCACGCCGGCTACGGCAAGCTCAGCGGCCGCGATCTGGAGCAGCAACAAGACAACGCCGCTGGCCGCGTCGCCTCCGAAGAAGAAGCCCGCAAGCAACACCCCTTCGATTTCGCCCTCTGGAAAGGAGCCAAACCAGGCGAACCGAGCTTCCCCTCCCCCTGGGGCGAGGGCCGGCCGGGTTGGCACATCGAGTGTTCAGCGATGGTGCGCGAGGAGCTGGGCGACACGATCGACATCCACCTCGGCGGGGCTGATCTGGTGTTCCCGCACCACGAAAATGAGATCGCGCAGTCGGAAGCGGCCACCGGCAAAGAGCTGGCCCACTACTGGCTGCACAACGGCATGGTGAACGTGGGCGGCCAGAAGATGAGCAAATCGCTCGGCAACTTCACCACGATCCGAGCCCTGCTGGATTCAGGCGTGTCGCCGATGACGCTGCGCCTGTTCACCCTCCAGGCCCACTACCGCAAACCGCTCGACTTCACCGCCGAAGCGCTCGACGCCGCGGCCACCGGCTGGAAGGGTCTCAATGCGGCCCTCGCCCTTAGCGCAAAAGCCAGAGCTGCAGCCAGCGAGCTGCCAGCACCGCTCGCCGAAGCCCGCCAGCGCTTCGCCGCGGCCATGGACGATGACCTCAACACCTCCGCCGCCCTGGCGGTGCTGTTTGAGCTGGCCAAACCGCTGCGGGCCCTGGCCAACCGGCTCGAGCGGGGCGATACCAACGCCCAAGCCGAAGCCAGCACTCCAGAGCTGATCGCCCAGGCTGCTCTGCTGCAGGAGCTGGCGGACGTGTTGGGCCTGCGGCACGAAACCGCTGAAGCCCAAGCTGGTTCACAGGAGGCTGCCGGGCCCAGCGATGCCGAGATCGAAGCGCAGATCGAAGCCCGCAAAGCCGCCAAGGCCGCCCGAGATTTCGCCGCCGCCGATCGGATCCGCGATGAGCTCAAGGCCCAGGGCATCGAACTGATCGACAAACCCGGCGGCCTCACCGACTGGCTGCGCAGCTGAGCTCAGCCCTTCGGGTTCTGCTGAGAGCGCATCATCTCCTCGATCTTGCGGATCCGCACGGCCGTGGTGCTCCACACCTCCTTTTGGAAGCCGGGTTCGCACTGCTCCACCAGCTGCTCGATCGGCTCGCCGCGCTCAAAGGCATCCCAGAGCTGACGCTCCAGCCGGGCGCGCTCGATGAAATTCCAGCGCTGCAGCCACTGGGGTCCTGAGGCCATGGGGGGCTCCTTGCTCAGGCCAGTTAAGCCCTACCGGCTCGAGGCAGTGGGAGACTGGCCGCGCTGTTCGCCGATCCAGCCGTGAAAGCCCTCTCCGTGCTCGGCTCCACCGGTTCGATCGGCACGCAAACGCTCGAGATTGTGGAGGACTTCCCCGATCGCTTTCGGGTGGTGGCCCTCACGGCCGGCAACAACCTCGATCTGCTGATCAGCCAGATCCAGCGCCACGCCCCTGAAGTGGTAGCCCTGGCTGATGCCGAGCGCGTGGCCGAGCTGCGC
>JBDKGF010000272.1:0-9443 GCA_039798305.1 Cyanobacteriota bacterium | reverse complement strand
CGCGGCGTGTTGCAACAGGCGCTGCTGAGTCTCAAGTTGCCCGTGGAGGATCGCCGGCTCACCAGCGAGCCGTTGCTGCATCCGGGCCGGGCTGCTCAGGTGGTGGTGGAAGGCCGCCCCGCCGGCTGGTTCGGCCAGGTGCATCCCGAACTGGCCGAGCGCTACGACCTGCCCGCCGCCACCTATCTGTTCCAGCTGGAGGTCCCCCAGCTGCTCGGTGCCGCCACCCGCCGCAACCGCTGGCAGCCGGCCTTTGCCCCCTTCGCCACCGTGCCCGCCTCCGAGCGCGATCTGGCCCTGGTGGTGCCCAGCAGCACCGCCAGCGGCGATCTGCTCCAGGCAATCCGCAAGGCAGGTAAGCCTCTGCTGGAGCAGGCCGAACTGGTGGATCGCTACGCAGGCGAGCAGGTGGCGGCCGGCCACTGCAGCCAGGCCTTCCGCCTCCGCTACCGCGACCCCAAGCGCACCCTCACCGATGCGGAGGTGGACGGAGCACACGACAAGATCCGCGCCGCCCTGGAGAAACAGTTCGGCGCCCAGCTGCGGGCCTGAAGCCTGCTAGTGGCGCTCCAGTAACGCCACACACTCCACGTGGCTGGTCTGGGGGAAGAAGTCCACGGGTTGCACCGGTCGCAGCCGATACCCGGCCTCGGCCGTGAGCCGGCCCAGATCGCGGGCGAGGGTGGCGGGGTTGCAGCTGATGTAGGCGAGCCGCTGCGGCGGTGCCTGCAGGATCGCTTCGAGCACCTCCGGCGTCAGTCCCTTGCGGGGTGGATCCACCAGCAATGACGTGGCCCAGGTGAGGTGCTCCGCCAGGGAGGCGGCCACATCCGCCTGCTCGAAGCGGGCGCGGGGCAGCTGGTTGCGCTCGGCATTGGCGCGTGCCTGCTTCACGGATCCTGGATGCAGCTCCAGTCCGAGCACATCCAGACCTGCGGCGGCCAGGGGCAGTGAAAAAGTGCCGATCCCGCAGTAGGCCTCAAGCACCTGGCTCTCGGGCGCTTCTGTGAAGAAGGCCGTGAGCAGCGGCACCACCCGTTCGGCCTGGGCGGTGTTCACCTGAAAGAAGGTGTCGGCACCGATGCGCAGCTCCTGACCGGCGAAGCGCTCCAGCAGCCAGGAGCGGCCTGCCACCTGATGGGTTTCGGGGCCGAGCACCACGTTGCTCGCTTTGGGCTGGATGTTGAGGTTCACCCCCACCACCTCCGGCCAGCGCTGCATCCACTGGTTGGCCAGGGTTTCGAGCCCAGGCAGGTTGTTGTGACTGCTCACCAGGGTGATCAGCACCTCACCGCTGTGGTGACCCACCCGCAGCGCCAGATGGCGCAGGCCGCCGCCGCCGCTCAGGTTCACATCCACCGGCCAGCCGCTGGCTTCCAGGTCGGTCTTGAGCGGAGCGATCAGCCCATCGATGCGTGGATCGAGCACCGGGCAGCGATTCATGTTCACGATCCGGTGGCTGCCGCGCCGGTAGTACCCGGCCCGCAACTCCCCGTCCGGGGTCCGTTCCAGCGGGATCAGGGCCCGGTTGCGGTAGCCCAGCGGGCTGGCGGCGCTGAAGATCGGCAACACCTCAACCGCAACCTGGCCCAGGCGCTGCGGCGCCTGACGCACCAGCTCGGTCTTGAGCTCTGCCTGAGCGGCATCACTGCAGTGCTGCAGCGAACATCCCCCGCAACGCTCCACCAGGATGCAGGGGGCTTTGCGTCGCTCGGGGGCAGGATCCTCAACGCCCACCAGCTCGGCTTCTAGGTGGCGTTTGGCCTGGCGGCGCAGCCGTGCCACCACCCGCTCACCCGGTAGGGCACCGGGAACAAAGACCACTACGTCCTCAAAACGCCCGACGCCCTGGCCCTCATGGCCCAGGCCCTGGATGGTGAGTTCAAAGGTTTGCCCCAGCCGCAGTGCTGATGTGGTGGCCATGGCACGCGCCGGTCGGTTCTCTCGACCCTATCGGTGCGTAAACACCTGGCCTTCAAGGCCGGGATCAGGTCTTCAGTCTCGATAAGATCGCGAGGCACCAGGTGGTTTCGATGAGCGTCGTACGCGATCTGATCCTGCAGGCCGACGATCAGCTGCGCTATCCCACCGGCGGTGAGCTGCGTTCGATGGTGGAATTCCTCTCCACCGGCGCCAGCCGCATGGTGGTGGTGAAGGCTCTCACCGAGAACGAGAAAAAGATCGTCGACGAAGCAGCCAAGCAGCTGTTCAGCCGCAAGCCTGAATACGTGGCCCCCGGCGGCAATGCCTACGGCCAGAAGCAGCGCGCCCAGTGCCTGCGCGACTTCGGCTGGTATCTGCGCCTGGTCACCTACGGGGTCCTGGCCGGCAGCACCGAGATGATCCAGAAGATCGGTCTTGAAGGCGCCCGCGAGATGTACAACAGCCTCGGCGTGCCCATGCCCGGCATGGTCGAGTCGATGCGCTGCCTCAAGGAGGCCTCGCTGGTCCTGCTCAGTGGCGACGATGCCGCCCTCGCCGCTCCCTACTTCGACTTCCTGATCCAGGGGATGCAGACCCCCTGCTGATTGAAGGTCACAGGCATGACACCACGAGCCGGCCGATGAGGCCGGCTTTTTTGATGTTCAAGGGGGCCTACGCATGCAGGTCCACGTACCGGCCGGCTCCACCTCCCAGCCGGCAATTTTCACTTCATTAGCCTCTGATAAGACCCGCTACCAGACTTTAACTGAGTCTTATCAGTGATACTCAGGAAAGTTGTGCAGGCATCCTGGACCGCCTGCTTTCGAAGCCGCCGCTGCAACACTTTCTCCCGCAACACTTTCTCCCAGAACTTGGATCCTTCCCCAAGGTCTCGCGCCAACGACCGGCTGACGCTTCATGGTCAGCGACCTCGTCAACGACTCCCTCCCGGCAGCTCGACAACGCACAAGCGAATCGGCCTTGCAAGTCTCGTCTCAGGCTCTTTACAAGACCAGTTTCTGGTCTTACTTGGGATCAATAATGGGATCAGATGGCCCTGCTTGCTGGCTGATCTTGCTGTTTCTCCACCGAGAAGCGATGAACCCGCCGCGAGAGCCCAATCGAAAGATTTCTCAGGTGAGTCTTAGTGAAACAACCGCCCGATCGAGGTCTTTTGGAAGGCGTACCTGTGTCTACAGCAGGTACGCGTTGCTCAAAACCCAATTGCAGCGCTATTTCTGGAGCAGTCCAGAGCTGCTGGACACGCCTTTCGGCGCTGTGGACAACTTGTGCCTGTCGCCCTGCGGGCTCTAGGTCGCTTGGCTGCAGCGCAGCCAGAACGAAGGCTGAGCCGGCCGTCAGTGAATGGTTCTCGGAAAATTGACCCTTGCATCCCTGCAGTCAAACAGCCTTCGCCAAGGCTCACGCAAGCAGAATCGACGAAAAATCCCGAATTGCACAGAATTGGCCGACCGGCTTGCTTAGTCGTCAACAAATCAGCGCAATCCGTGAGCACACGCCCAGCAGGACCCAAGGACAAATCGCCAAGACTCACCATGGCTCGCGGATCAGACTCATATCTAGTCCCATAGCAAGACTAATCCACTTCTTTTGAGATGATTTTGAGCTTCGTCGCCGGGCGCTGTCCTTTGATCGAGATCCACCCTCGCGCGCCAATGCTCGGTCGCCAGAACAACGGATTCTGCGCCGACACGCAAGCGAAGCACCGCGGCCTGGCGCGATGGGCGCAAGGGGTTCTGCGGTCGCAAGCAAGTCTCACTCTTGGACGCACTTTTAGTCCGGCATAAGACAGCTGATCAAGCTGTCTGCCGGTAGCGCTCCTTCAGGAATTGATAGGCCTCGTTCAGGCGGCGCATCGCATCAGCGGAGCCGCCTGCATCCGGATGGTGACTCTGGGCCTGCTCCCGGTAGGCCTCGCGAATGTCCTGGAGGGTGTACGGGCGATCGGCAATGGTGGGGAGTTGCAGCAAGCGCAGAGCGCCGTGCACGGTCATCGATTGATCGATGGCCTCGAAGGAGGTACTGCGCTTCTGCTTGCTGCGTTGGCACTGCACGAAACGGGTGATCAGGGTCGGCACCCGCACGGCGAGACTGCTGCCACCAAAGGGGTCCTCGAGAATGCCGGCGGCGGTGATCACACGATCCAGGCTGGGTTCACCCACGGTCCAGCTCGGCGCAAAGCTGAGCAGCACCCGCTGAGCCAGTGCCCAGCTGAACGGTCTGCCATCGCTGTGATCCGACTGGGGCCAGAGATCCCGGGCGAGCCAGGTGAGCGCGGCATCCTGCGCAGCATCACTGGGGGGTGTGCCGTAGATCTCCAGCCAATGCTGCTGGGCTCTGAGCAACGCCTCCTGCAAGGCCTCCGCCGGAATCAGAGCCAGACCCGCGTTGCGTTCATCCGGGACTGGAGCGGCCTGCTCGGCCAGGCTGCGCTTCACGGCCCTGGCTTGGCGGCGCACAAAGCCGGGCAACTGAATACCCACACCGATGGCCGATCCAGCGCGCGCGACACGCTGATCAGCTTTCTCGGATGAGACTCGCTTTTGGTCTCGCCTTGAGAGTTGGCTGGCTCCAGCGAGAACGATTGCCGTGTTGTCGTCGGGCTCGGCCTCGTTCGGACGGGCTGCTTCGGTGCCAGGGCCAATCGCCGCAGCATCAGCGGCGTCGCTGGAGCTGGAGGCCTCCGGCTGGCTGTCGTCCGCAGCTCCGCCGTCGGCAACGGCTACAGAACCAGGCGCTGAAGGGGGCTCACCGACCCCGTGGTCGTCATCGTCATCGTCATCGTCGTCGTCGTCGAGATCGGGGACGAGCTCGCGCAGCAGTTGCTCAACGATGAGCCCGCGGTTACGGAATCCCATCTGAGACTTGAGGCCATCGATCCAGCCCAGCAGATCTTCGCTGAGTTCCAGGGTGATGCGCCGTTTCTCGGATCCGCTCTCCCCCACATCCTGGTGCTGATGCCCTCTGAGGTTATCGGCCCATCAGGGAGTTCATCAGCTGCTGCTGCGCCTGAACCGCCTGCTGATAGCGCTCCATCAGGCTCTGGCTCATGCGTGTGGGCGTGATCACAGCCGGCGGTAAGCCCTGCAGCAACGGCACAGGTGGGAGGGGCTGGATCCAGCCAGGGTTCATCACCACCGCTGGTGCCGTGGGCTTGGGTTTGGGCTTGGAGACCGGTTTGGCAGCTGCAGCTTTGGCCGCTGTCGTCGGCTTCACAGGCCTGGCGGCTGGAGCGGCAGCGGGCGCAGCGGCAACCTCCGCGAGCGGTGGAGCAGCGGGAGCGGCGGGTCTGGGTCGACTGGCCTGGGCGGCAGCGAGCAGCTGCTCCCGTTGCCGCAGCTGGGCCAGTTGTTGGTCGGGAACCACACTGAGCAGGTGGCCTGGTGTGGCATCAGCCGGGTAGACCAGGCTCACCTTCACGGGATTGTTCTGGCCCGGCTTGAGATTGAGGGAGGCAATCGGGAGGCTCTGACCTGAACGCAGACCCACATGAACTTCCCGATAGCCCTCGTCGGTTTCGATCCCGATCGATCCGCGGAAGGCGATGAAGTGTTTACCGTTCGGTGTGGGGTGGCTGAACACCAGCTGGTGAGGACCAGAGCCCTGCAGATTGAGCTGAACGTCAAAGCGGACGCCATAGGTGCCGACGTTGTCGAGCGACGAATCCACCATGCGGGAGGCCAGTGGATTGACCTGCACCTCACGGGTCCCGAAGTGATGTCGGTTCGTACTGGTCAGGGGCACATGCAAGGCACCCTGACTGAGGTCGTGGCTGAGGCTGGCGGTGTAGCTGTCGCCCAGGGCCACGCCGCCCACCCGTGAAAACACGGTGCCGTCCTGGATCTGGCGCACACGGCTCAGGTAGATCCGGCCCGGGGCAAGGCGGTTGCTGTCGAGCACCCGAAAGATGTCAGCGTCGTTCTGGGGATCACGGGCGGCGACCACCGCGATCTGGAACGGGCCATCGCTGCGGCCGCGCAGGAGACCATTGGCGATACCCAGAGCCGGCAAAGCTGTGCTGAACAGAACGATGCGGCTGTAAGGCGGGATGGTGATTTCATCCTCCAGGCGACGGTCGAGCTGTCCGCGCAACATCTGCACGGCGGTGGCATCGCCGGGACCGGTGTTCCAGGGGCGGGGGCCCAGCGGTTTCACCCCCATCAGGTTGTTGGCCAGATAGGGCGCTTCAAAGCTGTTGCGCACCGCCCCCTTCTTGAACCGGATGTGAACGGGAGCCGCTCCCGGATTGATCAGGATCGTGGCGAGGGTGAGCTCTCCACGCCGGCCATTCGTCCCGCGGATACGGCTGCGGTCTTCCGGGTAGTACTTGTGATGGACGTGCAGGCCAAATTCACCGTTGAAGGTGTAGGTGGCGTTGGCCAGGGGTTGATTGGTTTCGGCGGCGATAGCCGAACCAGGACGCGTATCCATCAGGATGCCGGGCCCGAGCACTTCCTCCGGCTGGTTGGAGTGGAGGACCGGCACGTTGTTGAAGCTGCCACCCAGGGGCCGGGCGCTCTGGCCGGCCATCAGGGACACGTAAGCCTGAGACGGCATCGGGGCAACCAGAACGCTGCCGAGCAGCGCCAGAAGCGTGGCTTTCATCGGAGCTCTGGGACTCACTGCTCTCACCCTGCGATCAAACCAGCCAGGGGTGGCCGAGGGTGCGGAATTGCTTTAGCTCTCTCGGCATGAAAATCAGTCAAAGCAAGGGGTTCTGGCCTCACGGATGAGGCGGTGGAGCCCTGTCGATTCATTCCCGCGGTCGGCCGTCGTCGACCGCTAGAACAACAACTGGTGACTATTTTCCCATGTTCCCGCCATTGTTTGGCTGCGGAGACAGCTCCACCCCCCAGCAGTGCCGCCGGCGCCACCAGGAGCGCAAGCTGCACACCCTCACGTTCTGGCGGGATGGTCTGGAGCGTCAGCTGGCCGCGATCAACGCCGCCATCAGCACACTCGAGCGTCAGATGCAGGACTCAGCTGACGCCTGAGTTCCGCCAGGGCCAGGTGCAGAACCCGATGCACGGTGGCCGCGCTGATTCCGAGGCGCTGGCCCACCGTGCGCAGGGTCTGCCCCTGAAGCACCACGGCTTCCACCACCTGCTGTTGACGCCGATTCAGACGTCGCAGGGCGGCCATCGCATCTTCCCTTTGGTCGGCGATCTCCGGCTCGGCCAACCCGTCATCCCCCAGGTGATTCAGGCGCACCGCCCGGGTGTCCTGCAGGCGCCACGGCGGTAGCAGGTCCACCGAGCGCTGCCGATCCAGAGCCTCCAGCTCCGCCAGCAGTGGGCCCGGCAGGGGTTGTTGGCTCGCCAGCGCTTCGCGGCACTGGCGGTTCAGCTGTTGAGCCCGTTCCTGCAGGCGCCGGGACACGCGCAGCAAAGGGGCCACATCCCGCAGGTAGTGCAGCACTGCCCCTCGGATGTGGGGACGTGCAAAGGCGGCAAACGGCACCTGGCTGCCGCTGTCGTAGCGCTCAGCGGCGCGGATCAGACCGAGGGCCGCAACCTGCTGGAGATCATCACGGCGCTCATGGGTGCAGGCGGCGTAGTGCCTGGCCACGCTGTGAACCAGCGCCAGGTGTTCGGCCACCCGCTGATTCCGCATCTGGATCGCTACGGAGGAAGGGTTCGGCATGCTCTCCACGGCTGGGCTCTATCAGCCAAACCGCCACCACGCCTGCGGCGCATCCGGGAAACCACGCAATCACTGGCGGTGGGAAGAAGATCCCCATCGACCTGGAGAGCGGCCGCTATCGGCACAAGACAACCGGCACCAGCAGGGCTGCGCCAGGCTCCTCGTGCCTGACTTTCAGTCAGCCCTGGGAGGTATGGCAGGTGCCCAGCACCGCCACGCCAGAACTCAAGGAGCCCAGGCGCATTGCAGGCCTCGGTGGTCACAAGCTGCTGCTGGTGGAGGGAGCCGTGTTGCGGCGCCTCAAGGCGGAGCAGGTGAGCCTGGCCAAACTCAAGAAAGGCGAGGGCCGGCGGGACGCCCTCTCTGAGGATCTCGCGCTGGCGATGGGCCTGCTGTTCAAGCTGCTGGCTCCAATGCGCAACGTGGCCGCGATCGAGAACTGTGCCCGTGGCATCGATGCCATGGCCCGCGAGGAGGCCGCCTACTGGCTGGGGATGGCAATGCACCGCAAGAACCCCCGCCGGGTGCTGGCGGCACTGCGGCTGCTCCTGAGCGCAAGTTGACAATGACGTTGACAATCCCCAAGAGCTGTGTTGACAATCGAGACAGTGCTGAGGGCGAGGCGTGCCTGCGATCCGAGGGCGAGGCGAAGACATTCGAATGTTCATCGTGGCCCATGTGGCCAGGTATCCAGCCGATATCGTTCGCCGCACGGCCGAGAAGTTTGGCTGCACGCGCCAGGCTGTGCATCGCCATATCCAGCGCCTGGTTGAGGAGGGCGCGCTGGTGGAATCGGGCAAAACGCGCAGTCGTACCTATGCACTGGCACAGCTCAGCGCCTGGAGTCAAACCTATGACGTATCAGCCAGTGGTGATGAAGGCGGTGTGTGGCTGCGTGATGTCCGTCAGCAGCTTGAGCCTCTGGCGACCAATGTGCTGGATATCTGGCAGTACGGATTTACCGAGATGTTCAACAACGCCTTGGACCATGCAAAAGCTCAGCGCATTTCAGTCTCTGTGACCAAGACAGCTGCCAGCTCTGTGGTCACCATCCGCGATGACGGAGTGGGGATCTTTCGCAAGATCCAAGCGGCCCTTGGTCTTCTTGATGAGCGCCATGCCGTACTGGAGCTCGCCAAGGGCAAGTTCACCACTGACCCGCAGCGTCACTCAGGTGAGGGAATCTTCTTCAGCTCGCGGATGTTCGACCAGTTCTCAATCAATTCCGGCTCTGTCTGGTTCAGTCACCAGGCCAAGGCGCCTGAGGATTGGATTCTGGAGACTGATGAGAGCGGTGGAACGTCGGTGCGAATGGAGCTGGGCAACCACACGTCGCGCTCCATCAACAAGGTTTTCAAGCAGTTCACCACTGGTGATGACTTCGGCTTCACCAAAACGGTGGTTCCTGTTCGCTTGGCTCAGTATGGCGACGACAATCTGGTGTCCAGATCTCAGGCCAAGCGCTTGATCGCCCGTTTCGAGAAGTTCCGCACCGTGGTTCTCGACTTCAAGGGTGTGGCGTTGATCGGTCAGGCCTTTGCTGATGAAGTGTTTCGAGTCTTTGCAGCGGCGCACCCTGAGGTGGAGTTGTTGACCCTCAACGCAGGCAAAGACGTGAGCGGCATGATCGCCCACGTGCTGGAGGCCACCCCATGACCAGGTTCGACCCTTGCAAAGCACGGCAGCATCCGAGCTGGGCTGATGTGCGTGAAGCCTTCCTGGCCGACTCCAACGTGCGCGCTGCCTACGAGCAGTTGGCTCAAGCCTTTGCCCTGCAGCAGCTTGAGACCGCCGCGCCCAAAGTAGATCGAGAGGTTTCCCCATGACCAAGCGCCTGATCGAAGAGTGGTTGCCGA
>JBDKGF010000271.1:0-8444 GCA_039798305.1 Cyanobacteriota bacterium | reverse complement strand
AGCTGGCAGAGCAGCTGTTTGATCAGTTCGGCCACGACCCCCTCTACGACTTGGCCCGCAAGCTCGAGGAGGTGGCGGCGCAGCGCCTGGGGCCCAAGGGCATCTACCCCAACGTGGATTTCTATTCCGGGCTGGTGTACCGCAAGCTCGGCATCCCGGTGGATCTGTTCACCCCGATCTTTGCCATCGCCCGCACCGCTGGCTGGCTCGCCCACTGGAAGGAGCAGCTCGGTGCCAACCGCATCTACCGCCCCACGCAGATCTACACCGGCTCCACCGGTCGTGACTGGGCACCGCTGGAAGCCCGCTGACCCGAGTGCGGCTGCGGCCGCTTAAGTTGCCCCCATCCACAGGCCACCCATGGTGTTTGCCAATCCCGCCGTCGTGAGCGCCGGCCTCGACCTGGAGGCCAGCTTCACCGACCTGTTGCAGGGTCTGGGCTTGTCCCCGGGGGCGGCTCATCTGCTCTGGCTGCCGCTGCCGATGCTGCTCGTGCTGGTGGCAGCTGTGGTGGGCGTGCTGGTGAACGTGTGGCTGGAGCGCAAGATCTCCGCCGCCGTGCAGCAGCGCATCGGCCCCGAGTACGCCGGTGCTCTCGGCATCCTGCAGCCCCTGGCCGATGGCCTGAAGCTGCTGTTCAAGGAAGACATCATTCCCGCCCGAGCCGACGGCCTGCTGTTCACCCTCGGCCCGGTGCTGGTGCTGGTGCCGGTGATCCTGAGCTGGTTGGTGGTGCCCTTTGGTCAGAACCTGCTGATCAGCAACGTGGGGGTCGGGATCTTCCTCTGGATCTCCCTCAGCAGCATCCAGCCGATCGGGCTGCTGATGGCCGGCTATGCCTCCAACAACAAGTATTCGCTGCTTGGCGGTC
This sequence comes from Cyanobacteriota bacterium, assembly GCA_039798305.1. Classification (GTDB taxonomy): domain Bacteria; phylum Cyanobacteriota; class Cyanobacteriia; order PCC-6307; family Cyanobiaceae; genus Vulcanococcus. The sequence goes on along the minus strand of JBDKGF010000271.1, from coordinate 7,573 downwards.
TGCGTGCGGCGGCTCAGTCGATTTCCTACGAGATCCCTCTGGCCCTGGCGGTGCTGGCCGTCGTGATGATGAGCAACTCGCTCAGCACGGTCGACATCGTTGACCAGCAGACCGGCGCCGGCATCCTCAGCTGGAACATCTGGCGCCAGCCGGTGGGCTTCGCCATCTTCTGGATCTGCGCCCTGGCTGAGTGCGAGCGCCTGCCCTTCGACCTTCCCGAGGCTGAAGAGGAGCTGGTGGCCGGCTACCAGACCGAGTACTCGGGCATGAAGTTCGCCCTCTTCTATCTGGGTAGCTACATCAACCTGGTGCTCTCGGCCCTGCTGGTTTCGGTGCTCTACCTGGGCGGCTGGGGCTTTCCCCTGCCGGTGGAGTGGATTGTGAACCTCACCGGTCAGCCGATCGATGCCCCGCTGGTGCAGGTGATCACGGCCACCACCGGCATCGTGATGACCGTGCTCAAGGCCTACCTACTGGTGTTCTTCGCGATTCTGCTGCGCTGGACCGTGCCCCGGGTGCGCATCGACCAGCTGCTCGATCTGGGCTGGAAGTTCCTGCTGCCGATTGCCCTGGTGAACCTGCTGGTCACCGCCGGTCTCAAGCTCGCCTTCCCCGCCTTCTTCGGCGGCTGATTCCCCAGCCTTCCACCAGACCGGGCCATCATGGTGCCGGCGTTTCCGCCCCTGCTCGCCAGTTCATGTTCGGGTTTCTCAAGAAAGTCGGTGACTACACCCGCGACGCGGTGGGTGCGGCCAATTACCTCACCCAGGGTCTGTCGGTCACGTTCGATCACCTGCGTCGGCGTCCGATCACCGTTCAGTACCCCTACGAGAAGCTGATCCCTTCGGAGCGCTATCGGGGGCGCATCCACTACGAGTTTGACAAGTGCATCGCCTGCGAGGTGTGTGTGCGGGTGTGCCCGATCAACCTGCCGGTGGTGGATTGGGTGATGAACAAGGCCACCAAGAAGAAAGAGCTGCGCAATTACTCGATCGATTTCGGGGTGTGCATCTTCTGTGGTAACTGCGTGGAGTACTGCCCCACCAACTGTCTCTCGATGACTGAGGAATACGAGCTGGCAGCCTTCGATCGTCACAGCCTCAACTACGACAACGTGGCCCTCGGCCGTCTGCCCACCAGCGTCACCAGCGATCCTTCGGTGATCCCCCTGCGCGAGCTGGCCTATCTGCCCAAGGGCGAGTTCGATCCCCATGGAGTGGATCCCAAGCGCCCCCGGGCCGGTCAGCTGCCCTCCCAGGTGCAGACTGCCTCCGCCACCAGCGAGGAGAACGCCTGATGACTATCGCCTCCTCCACCCAGCTCATCTGCTTCACGGTGCTCTCGGCCGTGGTCGCCGTCGGTGCCCTGGGCGTGGTGTTGCTGCCCAACATCGTGTATTCCGCCTTCCTGCTGGGGGGTGTGTTCCTCTCGGTGGCCGGGCTCTATCTCCTGCTCAACGCCAGCTTTGTCGCTGCCGCCCAGGTGCTTGTGTACGTGGGCGCAGTGAACGTGCTGATCCTGTTCGCGATCATGCTCGTGAACAAGAAGGAAGATCTGGCCGCCATCCCCGGCCTGGCTGTCCGCCGGCTCCTCTCCGGTGCCGTCTGCGCTGGCCTGTTCGCCCTGCTGCTGCGCGTGGCCTTCACCACCCCCTGGGCCACCCCTGGCCCCGAACCGGTGGGAGAGGAAGCCACGATCCGCATCGGTGAGCACCTTTTCAGCGACTATCTGCTGCCCTTCGAGCTGGCCTCGGTGCTGCTGCTGATGGCGATGATCGGTGCGATCGTTCTGGCCCGCCGCGATGTGATGACCGCTGACATCGCCACCGGTGAACCTGCCGATCAGGGCCTGATCGAAAAATCCCGCACCCCTCTGCTGCTGGAGAAGAGCAACTGATGAACTTCGAGCTGCCCACCACCGTTCCCCTGCAGGCCTATCTGGCCCTGGCTGCGATTCTGTTCTGCACCGGCGTGTGGGGTTTGATCAACAGCCGCAATGCCGTGCGCGTGCTGATGAGCATTGAGCTGATGCTCAACGCCGTGAACATCAACCTGATGGCCTTCTCCAGCTACCTCGATGGTCAGCTGATTCGCGGTCAGGTGTTCACCATTTTCGTGATCACCGTGGCTGCCGCGGAAGCCGCTGTGGGCCTGGCCATCCTGCTATCGCTCTACCGCAACCGTGAGACGGTCGACATGGAGCGTTTCAACCTGCTGCGTTGGTAGTCAGGCTGGGCGCACTGCTCTTTCGCCATGCGCCTTGACAACGTCTGGTTGATCCATCGTGCGGCGAGTCAGGCGGCGCTCCGCCAAGCTCGCCGTAGCGCCGAAACGCTGAGGGCCCAGGGCGTGAAGGTGGCGGTGGCCATGAGCGGTGCCAGCGCCAATCCCTTCCCGGGTCTGTTGGCGGATGAAGAGGGCCCCCCGGATCTGGCGGTGGTCCTGGGCGGCGATGGCACCGTTCTCGGGGCTGCGCGCCATCTCGCTCCCCTCGGAGTGCCGATTCTCTGTTTCAACGTGGGGGGGCACTTCGGCTTCCTCACCCACGAGCGCAAGCTGCTCAGCCAGGGCCCGGGGCCGGACGGTGAGCAGGATCTCTGGCAGCGTCTTCGTGACGACCGCTTTGCCCTCGAGCGGCGCATGATGCTCGAGGCCCGCACCGACCGCAGCGATGCGGTCTACGCCGCCCTCAACGACTTCTACTTCCGCCCCGGCCTCGATGAGGTGTCGCCGACCTGCGTGCTGGAGCTGGAGATCGATGGGGAGGTGGTGGATCAATACCGGGGCGATGGCCTGATCATCTCCACCGCCACCGGTTCCACGGGCTATTCGATGGCCGCTGGCGGACCGATCCTGCATCCCGGTGTGGAGGCGATCGTCGTGAATCCGATCTGTCCGATGAGCCTCTCCAGCCGGCCGGTGGTGGTGCCGCCCCGGGCCCAGCTAGCCGTATGGCCCCTGGGGGAGACCAGCCGGCGCGTGCGCCTCTGGAATGATGGCGCCCACGCCACCGTGCTCGAGCCTGGAGATCGCTGCGATGTGCGCCGCTCCCCGCACCATGCCCTGATGGTGCTGCTGGAGCAGAACCCCTCCTACTACCGCACCCTCAGCCGCAAACTGCACTGGGCCGGCAGCCTCACCGCTTCTGAACCCTCTCCGAACTGAGCGGCCCCATCCCTTTCCTGCAGATGTGCCATGGCCCTGGAGATTGAACGGCGCTTCCTGGTGGCCGGTGATGGTTGGCGCGAGCACGTGCGCTGGAGCCGAAACCTGCAGCAGGGGTATCTGGCCGGATCCGCCGATGGCCTCACCCTGCGCGTGCGCAGCGATGGCGCCGGTGCGGCCTGGCTCACGCTCAAATACCCCGCCCGCGGCATCGCGCGCCACGAATTCGAATACAGCATCCCGGCACCGGATGCCGATGCTTTGCTGGCGCGCAGCGAGCAGCGGGTGCTCAAGCAGCGTTATGGCCTGAATCTCCCCGATGGCGACTGGGTGCTGGATGTGTTCGCTGCTGAGAATGCGCCGCTGGTGATCGCTGAGGTGGAGCTGGAGAGTGAGCAGGCAGCGGTTGCGATTCCGCCCTGGTGCCGCTGTGAGATCACCGGGATCGGCGCCTTCAGCAATGCTGCCCTGGCCCGGCGCCCCTTTCAGCTCTGGGAGCCGGCGGAGCAACAGCCCTGGCTCCTGGAACTCGACGCGCGGCGGGCTTAGGATTTTCTTAAGGGTTGAGGGGCGGCGGTGCTCGGGCTTTACGACCAGCAGGGCTTGTTGCGCTTCAGCGGCCGTGATCTGGAGGATTGCCTGGCCTACGCCGAGCTGTTCGCCCTGGCGGAAGGCAGCTTCAGCCTGGAATCCCTCCTGCACGAGCCCACTGCCGAGGCGTCGCTGCTTCAGCCGGCCTTGCCGTCCTGAGGCAGGTTGCAGCAGTTGAAGCCATCGCGGCAGATCTTGCCGTGATCCATGGCCCAGTTCAGCAGAGCCACGCGGTTCTTGGCGCCGGTTTTGGTGAACACATTGCTCACGTGGTTATCCACCGTGCGCTTGCTGATCATCAGCCGCTCGCCGATCTCCTGGTTGGTGAGCCCCTGGGCTACCAGATCGATGATCTCCAGTTCGCGCTCCGAGAGATCCATCCACGCCTGAAGGCTGAGCGCCCACTCTAGGGAGCGTGTCCCTGGGAGAACAGGGCCTGGGAGCGGGCTCTGGTTTCAGGGTCGTGGTTGATGATGGCCCGATCTGATCACGGGCGTTTTGGGGCTGCAGCAGGCACTGGAGGTGGGCTCCCTCGCCATCACAGCGGAGGTGATGCCACCGCGTGGTGGTGATGCCAGCAGCACCCTGGCCCATGCGCGGGCCTTGAAAGGCCGTGTGCATGCGGTGAATGTGACCGATGGCAGTCGTGCTGTGATGCGGATGAGCAGCCTGGCGGTATGCCGTTTGCTGCTCGATCAGGGCATCGAGCCCGTGTGGCAACTGGCCTGCCGCGACCGCAACCGCATCGGCCTGCAGGCGGATCTGCTGGGCGCCCATGCCCTGGGCATCCGTAATGTGCTCTGCCTCACCGGCGATCCGGTGCGCGCCGGCGATCAGCCGCAGGCTCGGCCGGTGAACGAGCTGGAATCGGTGCGTCTGCTGCAGCAGCTGCAGGCTTTCAACGCGGGCATCGACCCCGTGAAGGGCAGCCTGCCCGATGGTCCTACGGCGTTGTTCGCCGGAGCTGCTGCTGATCCCCAGAGCCCCAGTTGGAGTGGGCTCAGGAGCCGGACCGTCCGCAAGCATCAGGCCGGTGCGCGCTTCCTGCAAACCCAGATGGTGATGGATGCGGAGTGCCTGAAGCGCTTCGTGGGGGAGATCACCGGGCCGCTGGGGCTGCCGGTGCTGGCGGGGGTGTTTCTGCTCAAATCGGCAAAGAATGCCGCCTTCATCAATCGCATGGTGCCCGGCGCCAACATCCCGCAGGCGATCATCGATCGCCTGGCTGCCGCGGCTAATCCAGCTGATGAGGGCATCAGCATCGCCGCTGAACAGGTGGAGGCTTATGCGGGCATCGCTCAGGGGGTGCACCTGATGGCGGTGAAGGCCGAGGAGCGCATCCCCCTGATCCTGGAGCGAGCCGGCCTCAGCTCGCGTTGCTGATTGCCAGATCGGTGCCCAGCAGTTCGGCCATGGCCTTCTGTTGCGGCGATGGACTCACGTGGTCCTGGCGGCGCACATCCGTGATCAGCCAGTCGAGAGCTGCTTCCTGCAGGTCGAAGTGGTCGCCGTTGCGGTCCACGCAGTAGCGGCCGAACACCAGCTTCTCCACCAGCCGCACGCCGGGGCCGATGCGGGAGTAATCGAAGATGATCGAGTTATCGATCGTGGCACCCTCGCAGATGTGACAGCTGGGGCCGATCATCGCCGGACCAATGATCGTGGCGCCGTCTTCGATGCGGCTCATGCCGCCCACGTAGATGGGGCCCTGAACGTTGATCTTGTCCCAGTTGGCGGCCACATTGAGGCCGGCGTAGATACCCGGACGCACCTCCTTACCCGGGATCTGCACCTGGCGCACCTGACCCTGCAGCACGCTGCGGATCGCCTGCCAGTAATCGGGCACCTTGCCGATATCTACCCATTCGAATTCCATCGGCAGGGCGTAGAAGGCGGCATCGTCGGCCACCAGGCGCGGAAACAGATCCGAGCCGATGTCGAACGGCACACCGTTCGGCACATAGTCGAGAACTTCGGGCTCGAAGATGTAGATGCCGGTGTTGATCATGTCGCTGGCGGCTTCATCCACCGCCGGCTTCTCCTGGAAGGAGCGCACCCGGCCGTCGGCATCGGTCACCACCACGCCGTAGCTGCTCACCTGATCGCGGGGCACGCGTTTGGTGATCAGGCTGGCCATGGCCCCTTTCGCCTTGTGGCGTCGCACCGCCTCGCTCAGATCCAGGTCGATCAGGGCATCCCCGCAGAGCACCACGAAGGTGTCGTCGAAGAAGCGCTGGAAGGTCTGGATCTTTTTGAGGCCGCCGGCGGAGCCGAGCGCATCGCCGATCAGTTGTCCGTCTTCGATGCGGCCTTCAAAGCTGTAGGCGATCTCCACGCCGAAGCGCTGGCCATCGCGGAAGTAGTTCTCGATCTCCTCGGCCAGGTGGGAGACGTTCACCATGATTTCGGTGAAGCCGTGTTCCCGCAGCAACTCGAGCAGAAACTCCATCACGGGTTTCTGCAGGATCGGAATCATCGGTTTGGGGACGATGTGGGTGATCGGTCGCACCCGCGTCCCCTTACCGGCCGCCAGGATCATCGCCTTCATCGGCGCTGTCTGCTTTCGGTGAGTGGGCCCACCCTACGCAAGGCCTCTAGGCAGCAAGGGGGTCCCGAGCCGGCCCCCGAGCTGACCCCAGCTCCGCAGGTAGCGGCAGTTGCAAGCTCTCGCGCTCACCCAGCAGCCGCTTGAGCTGCAGCGGACCGAACAACCCGCCCTGCTGCTCCAGTTCCACCTTGCCCTGGGAGCAGAGGAACAGCAGCGCCCAGAACACCCCTACTCGATCACTGTCGAGATCCTCCGGGGCGACCGCAGCCCAGGCCTGCACCAACCCCTCAAAGCCGGTCCATTCCAGCGATTGCGGCCACTGCAGCAGGAACTGGCTGAGGGCGGCTGTGGTTTCCGGCAGCTTCTCGCGGTGCGCCAGGGCCGCTACCTGCTCGATCACGGCCCGATCGCTGAAGCGTTTGCTGCGTTGGCGCTTGCTGCGCTGGCCCTCCTCCTGCTCCAGCCGTTCGGCGATGTCCTCGAGCTGGCGGATCAGCTCGCCCAGGGTCACGGGCCGCTGCAGGGGCGGCGGCGCCACAGGCCTGCGCAGCAGGTGGCGCTCCGGGCGCCGGGGCAGTTCCACACCGGGGCTGAGCAGCCAGCCCTGGCCTTCGCTATCCAGGTCGTAGCTGAAGTCGTCGTCGGCCAGGGGCGCCGGCGGGAAGGTCTGTGCCTCGAGCACCTCCGCTTTCAGGCTCACCAGCATCGAAGCCGCCAGGAAGGCCTCACTGGTTTCGGCCAGATCCTGTTCGTAGCTGCCGCCCCGCCCCATGGCCGCCACGAGCCGGGGCACTTCAATCCGCTGGCGCAGCTGATCGAGAAAGCCGTCGACGACGGCGATCACATCCACATCCCAGGGATCAACGTCGCCGCGTTCAGCGGCGTCCTGCAACAGGCGGATGGCCAGCCTGGCGCCATCTGTGGCCACGGATCCGCATGCACTCACCCGACCCTATCGGCTCGACGCCTGAAAAGCCAGGCCAGAGCTGCCTTCAGCTCGCTTCGCTTTGTGCCGAGCTCTCACCGGCTGCAGGCAACAGCCCCAGCTGGGCATCCACAGCGGCGCGGTAGCGCTGCACGTCTTCCTCGAGCTCGCGGATGCGCACCTGCTGCGCTTCGGCTTCGCCCGGATTGATCTGGCTCTCCACGCGCTTCACCACCCCGGTCCACACCGCGAACACCCAGGCGGCGGTGGCTCCGATACCCCCCACCAGCAGCAACAGGGCCGCCAGGGGCAAGGTGGCGCTGAGGCCCGGCAGGAAGTGCACCG
>JBDKGF010000270.1:0-13589 GCA_039798305.1 Cyanobacteriota bacterium | reverse complement strand
CAGCTTGCGGATGATCTGCTCGGGAGTGTGGCGCTTGCGTTTCATGGGGCTTCTCCTGGCCAAGTCTGGCCGGTTGGGAAGCTCTCATAAGGACTGGTTCAGTTTCTGGGGTCCACGTCAGCGCCGCCTAAGATCACCTAAAGACAATGCAGATTCATATTTTTCAAGTGCTTTTCAACTATAATCATCACTTCTGGATATTTTCTTGCGATTTTCTGTCAAGAAAATCAGGATGACATTCACTCTGATTCGCTGATGATGCGGCGAATTGTCGAAAGAGCAAGTCCCGTCTGCTCTCTGATGGAGCGGTAAGAGCACCCTTCTTCCCTCAAGCGAAGCACCAGGCGCTCTTTGGCGTGGTTGGTCTTGGGTCTGCCGCCCAGTTTCCCACCCGTTTCCCGCCGATGTTGAACACTCTCCAGCGTCCTTTCACGGATTAGTGACCGCTCCACCTCTGCCAGACCCGTCAGGAGTCCAATCAGCACAGGAGCAAACTTGCCCAGCGCCTTCGTATTGACGAGGTTGTCCAGGGTGCGGATATGGATCCCGCGTTCCTGGAGTTCGTGTAGGCGATTGATGACGCTCCGCTGATCCCTGCCCAGGCCATCCAACTTCACCACCACCAGTTCGTCACCCTCCACCAGGGCATTCAGTGCCGCTTGGAGTTGGGGTCGGTTCTTCTCCGCCGTCCTCGTGCTGATGGTCTCCTGGAAGACCACCTCACAACCTGCCGCTTTCAGGGCGGAGACCTGCGCGTCAGTGTTCTGGTGGGTGGTGGAGCAACGGGCGTAACCAACGCTTCGGGCGGTCACTGTTCCAGAAAGAGGTGTTACGGAAACCGTAGCACTCGAGCACAGTTTCTGGAACGGTCAAATGCCTTTTTCAGGGGTTTTTGTCAGTGATCCGGTTTCCGTTCGGTTTTTGGAACACACTTGCATCATCGCAATCCCTTCAAAGATCAGGCAGGGCAATCTTCGAGGCGATTTCTACCTTTTGATGCGTGTAGCGTCGGCAAGCGTCGGGATCAGCAAAAGCGAACCCTTTTTGCTTAAATGACTGGAGTTGTAGTAAAAAGAATATATGTCTTGCCGCGCGCCTCTAATCTTCTCTGCCAACGGCGAATAAATATCCAGCATTCGAAACTGATTCGATTGCGCATTCGCTGATTTCAGAATACTCACTAGTGCCTGATTGCTCTTAAGAGCAGTTGCATCGATGGCGATCTTGCAGGTGTCATTAAAACCAGACCCAAAATTGGAGCAAACATTAGGGTCGGAAGTCAAGGCGGGGATTCCAGTTGCGACAATCAAATGCTTTCCGCTCTTCGCAAGAACTCTTGACAATTCAATCAACTCATCTCTGTATAAGTCTTGCGCCTGCTTGATAGTAAGCACTGAGCCTTTCAATCGAAGCACAGAATTGCTGCCTGCTAGACCGTTCCAATAGGAAGGAGAGGCGGCAATAATTAGTTTTGACCCTGGGGCGCTCGTTTTAAGAACGAAGTCAATATACTTTTTGAAAGTCTTTGCACAGTAACCAGGCACATTTTCGTCTGCATATTCCATATTCAATGTCGCAGGGCAACCCGAAACCGCAAATGAGTTCATTCGCGCACCCGTCTCTTCTTGTATTCGTGCTGCGGCAGGCATCAGTTGTTCATTAAAAGAGTTGCCATACCAGAAAACAGTAGGGGCAGGATTGGTGCGGTTCGAAATGCTCGACCCTAGATAGCATTTGGAAAACTCAAGATTGCCAGGGACAATCTCGCCTTTTCGATCGTATACACAGCGTTTGTGATCCCACTTCTCTCTTTCGGAGTAAATCTTCTCGCCCCTTTCGGATAAGCCTGCATACATATAATCCTTGAAATGTCTTGCCAAAATGCAGATAATCGCCGAAACTGACGCTGCAATAATGCCCGCGAGTATGTTCAGCCATTTGATTGAAAACCATTTTCTTCGCCTTAGGGGAACTTCTATAATCTGATAAGATGTCATTGCCAAAGTCAGCGTTAGTGCAACCTGGAGGGGGGCAGACCACCAGTGAATGCCAATAGTCCAGCGACTTATTGAAAGCACTGACCAGTGCCAAAGGTAAAGCGAATAAGAAATCAGTCCGATATATACAACCTTCTCCAGGGTAAAAAACTGGTAGGCGGCAGTGCCCTGTTTTAGGCAGGCGATCAGAACCGCAGACAGAACCACCACTCCGATGGTCGCCGGGACTGCCGCAGCAACTGGCAGAAACATCACGCCGACCATTGCCGCCACGACCAGCAGCGGTGGCACCTGCTCCAGTGCCTGCTCAATCTTTGCCCGCTTCTGGAAACCAATAAAGATCAGGCATCCCGCTGCCATCTCCCAAAATCTGGGAGGCATCGGGAAGTAAGCAGCGGGTTGATTGACTTGATGCAGGTAAATGAATCCGATGAGTGAAGCAATTGTCAGTGCGCCAACCCAAAAGAACAGGTTTCTTGCGCCTTTCGCTGTTTGCTGCCCGAACCCCGAGAACCAGATCAGGAATGGGAACAGGAGGTAGAACTGCTCCTCTACACCCAGTGACCAGGTATGGACGAAAGGATTTAGTTCGGTTGATTGGGCAAAATAATCAGTTGATGTTTTAAGCAGATATAAGTTTGACAAACCAAAAAGCGAGGTAATCCCCGTCTTCAGTGCAACTCCAGGATCTGGATTGAACAGGCAGATCAGCACACTGGTGATCAGGACGAACACGACCAGTGCAGGCACTAGACGCTTGATTCGCCGTTCGTAAAATGCCGTCACGAAGTCCAGGAAGTTTTTAGGCTCCCTGCCTGCCAGAGACGAAGTGATCACATAACCAGAGATTACAAAGAAAATATCAACGCCCAAATACCCGCTTGGCAGCAGATCCTTGTTGAAGTGGTTGATGATGACGGCAACCACTGCAAACGCTCTTAGACCATCAATTTCTGGTCTGTGTTTGCGTTCGGGTGGTTTGGGTCTAATGGGTGCCTCGGGAATTGCTGCTGCCGACATACCCTTCTGCAGTGTTGCCTGACTGTATTTCGTCCCCATCCTTGGCAGTTCGCAGTCCCCGTAGCGCATTTCCCCTGGCGCTGATCCAGAACCGCCCTTAGCGGCGCAACCATTGCGCCTCTACGACCACTGCCTGCCTTTTGCTAAGAATCGCTTCAGGGTCTGCCTGACCCGTTTGGTTTTTCTGGGGCGCCCAGGAGGCGCCTGCAGGGCAAGGTGGGCGTTGAGCGCCCAGTTCCCCAGAAGGGTGTTGTCGTGTCTTGGAGTCGCTCTGAGGGCGGTTGGAGGGTGCTCAGGGTGCCTGCGGCATTCAGCAGTGGAAAGAGGGTGGGGCGCTTTGGCGGCAAACACTTCCCGCTGTTGGGAAGGTGAATCCTGGGAACCGCTGAGGGCACACCAGTGAGACCCCTCTTGACCTTCCGCTCACCTTCCGTCAGAACAGGTTCAACATCCTCGGTTGGCAAGAGCGCAAAACCCCATATGCGGTGTCTCGGGACGCAGGAACGCCGTCACAACGCCAGATATGGCGTGGAGGGAACTCATCAAAAAAGAGGCGGCACCCAGATTCGAACTGGGGGTAAAGGATTTGCAATCCTCTGCCTTACCACTTGGCCATGCCGCCGGCCGGGAGCAAACTCCCTGAACGGATCGTATCAGTCACGGGATGCCCGGCCGTTTGCTGGTGCTGAGCAACGGCCATGGGGAGGACCTGATTGCTCTGCGGGTTCTGCAGGCTCTTCATCGGCGTCGGCCGGGGCTGGAGATCGCGGTGCTGCCCCTGGTGGGGGAGGGCGCTGCGTTCGCGGCGGCTGAGGCGGCCGGGGTGTTGCGGCGGATCGGGCCCCGCCGCCAGCTGCCCAGCGGCGGCTTCAGCAATCAGAGCCTGCGCGGCTTGCTGGCGGATCTCGGGGCCGGAGTGCTGGGGCTGAGCTGGCGGCAGTGGCGGCTGGTGCGCCGCTGGGGGCGTCGCGGTGATCCCGTGCTGGCGGTGGGTGATCTGTTGCCGCTGTTGCTGGCCTGGTGCAGCGGCGCGCCCTACGGCTTCATCGGTACTCCCAAGAGCGATTACACCTGGCTCAGTGGGCCGGGCACGGCGGGTCCCGCGGCGCTCTATCACCGCTGCAAAGGCAGTGAGTGGGACCCTTGGGAATGGGCCTTGATGGCCGGGCATCGCTGCCGCCTGGTGGCCATGCGTGATGCCCTCACCGCCCGCGGTCTGCGCCGCCATGGCGTGGATGCGCTGGCTCCCGGCAACCCGATGATGGATGGCCTGCAGGCTGAGCCCCTACCCATGGCGCTGCAGGCGCGCCGGCGCCTGCTGTTGCTGGGGGGGAGCCGCATGCCGGAGGCGCTCGGCAATCTGCGCCGGCTGTTGGAGGCCCTGGCCCCGCTGAGCGAGGCCGAGCCTCTGCTGGTGCTGGCCCCTTGCGGCTCCAGGCCGTCGCCGCAGGAGTGGGTACCGCTGCTGCAACAGCTGGGTTTTGAGCCGGTGCCTGGGCCGCCGCCATGGCAGGCGGCCCAGGCCTGGCAGCGCGGCAGTGTGCTGCTGCTGGTGGGGCCGGGGCGGTTTGCGGCCTGGGCCGCTCATGCCGAGCTGGGTCTGGCGACCGCCGGAACCGCCACCGAGCAGCTGGTGGGGCTTGGTGTGCCGGCCTTGTCGTTGCCTGGGCCCGGGCCTCAGTTCAAGCTCGGTTTTGCTCAGCGCCAGAGCCGCCTGCTGGGGGGGGCGGTGGCGGTGTGCCGCACACCACAGGCGTTGGCGCAGGGCCTGGTCCAGCTGTTGCAGGATCCGCCGCGGCGGTCTGCGCTGGGGCGGATCGGGCAGCGGCGGATGGGGCCCGCCGGTGGCAGCGAAGCCCTGGCCCGGCTGCTGGAGCAGCGACTGCTTTCGCCCGCTGCAGGGCCAGACGGGATGATGGCCTGACGCCTCTTGCAGCCCGCATGGCAGCGCCTCAGGACAAGGACTTCGTGACGGCCTGCGGAAAGCTGGCCAGCGCCTTGAGCATCAGCATCGCCGCGGCCCGCCGCAAGGTGGATCTGGTGGCCTCCCGAGAGGGCGTGCGCGACCCTGCCGGCCGGCTCCTGATCGCCCAGCGGCTGTTGCTGGAGAGCGAAGGTGTGGGGCAGCAGTCGCGCCAGCTGCTCGATGTGCTGCTGGAGGCTGTGGCGGAAGAGGCGAACTACATCGGCGACGACTGAGCCCCTCCTGGCCTCAGCAGCGGTGCTCGAAGATTGCGCCGAAGCGGCCGCGATCGAGTTCCGCGATCACCGGGATGCACTGGAAGCTGCGTTGGGCCAGATCCAGGCGCTCCTCGCGCTCCAGCATCTGGATCAGCCGCTCCCGGGCCGGCAGCAGGTAGCGCACATCATTGGCGGCGTAGGCCAGCTGTGCTTCGCTCAGCTCCTCCACGCGCCCCCAGTCGCTGCTCTGGGCCCCCTTGTCGAGCTCCACGCCGCAGAGCTCATTCACGAGTTCCTTCAGGCCGTGGCGATTGGTGTAGGTGCGGGCCAGGCGACTGGCCACCTTGGTGCAGAACAGTGGGTTCACGGCGATGCCCAGGCCCTCGCCGAGGGCGGCCACATCGAAGCGGGCGAAGTGGAACACCTTCACGATGTCGGCCCGCTCCATCAGCTGCTGGAGCAGCGGAGCCTCGCTCTGGCCCCGCAGGATGCGGATGCAGCACACGTTGTCGTGCTCGTCGCTGATCTGCACCAGGCAGAGCCGATCGCGGCCATGCACTAGGCCCATGGCTTCGGTGTCCACCGCCAGGGCGCTGGAGCGGCCGAGTAACTCATGCCATTCGGGCGTGAGGTCGGCATCGAGCACGGCGAAGCGGGCCGGGCTGGAGCCGGCGGCCGGCGCTGTGGAGCCACTGGAGCTAGGGCTTGACAAGGTGGTGAAGGGAGCTGAGGCCATCGTCGCGGACCGCCGGCTGGGCAACGCCAAAACCCAAGATCGTCTTTCGCTCTTGAAAGTCGAAATGAGATTGCGCTAGCAGGTGGATGTGCCTCTTGGCGGTTGTGATGCGATCTCCCCGTTCCCCGGAGCTGGCGGGCCTTGGAGTGATCCGAGCCTTTTTTGAGCAGCCCCCCATTCAGCATCTGGGGCTGGAGCTGGCCGTGTGCTGGATCCTCGAGCGCCTGCTCGAGCGCGACAGCTATCCCACCGCCCTGATGCACGACCTCAGCGATGCTCACCCCAAGCTGAGGCTCTCAGAAACAGTGCTGCAGCAGGCCATTCACTTCCTTGATCACCAGGGGGCGATCAGCACCTACAGCCAGCGCTGTCCCAGTCGGGGGCGCCCCCGCCGCATGCTCCACCTCCTGGAGACGCATCGGCAGGCTGCACTGGAGCTGATGACGCCATGGCGGCATTGGCTTGAGGAGAATGAAGCGCATCTGCATGGCGGCGCGCATGCCCCCGGCTCTGGGTTCCACCCTGCTGCTCACCCTGCTCCTGGCTGTCGGCCTGGTGTTCTTCCTGCGGGCCGCCAGTAAGGACCGCACCACCGTGGTGGAGGTGCGCTCGTCGCGGCCGCCGCTGGAGGTGCTGCCCGTGATGGCCGATTGGTTGAAGCAGCGGGGTTGGCTTGAGCAGGAAAGCAACCCCGAGCGGCGTCTGCTGCGCTTTCGCGGGCAGGTGCAGGCCAGTGGAGGGTTGGCGGTGCTGCTCTCGCTGCTGGGAGGCGTGGGTGCTGGTTGCCTGGGCCTGGTGCTGCGGCAGCTCCTGCCGCAGCTGCACTGGTGGCCGCTGTTGTTGATCGCCCTGGGCCCCATGGCCGGTGTGCTGTATCGCCGCCGCGCCGCCCGTGATGAATCGGTGGAGCTGCGCCTGATCAGCCACGATCAGGCCACCGGCAGCGCCCTGCGTCTGCGCGCCCATCGCGATGAGCTGATCGCCCTTGAGCAGGAGCTGGGGCCGCAGCTGGGTCTGTTCAGCGACGGCAATCTGCTCAGCTCCCCGATCTGAGCGAGAGTGGTGCCTCGACACCGCTGCCTTCCGCATGGCCTGCCTGAGCGGCCTTCGCCGCACTGTGCTGTTGGCAGGCCTGCTGCTGGCCACCCTGGGCCTGGCCGTTGCGGCCGAGGCTCCTGCACCGAGCAGTGGAGGCAGCGATCCGCTCACCGGTGTGCGCAGCCGCCTCCAGCGCGACTGGGTGGGCCGCCGCCCCCTGGGGCGCGAGGTGGAGATTCTGGTGATGGCCGGCCACGCTGATTCCCAGGGCATCGCCGGTGCCGGAACCTCCGGTGCCGCGGTGGATCTTGCCGGTGCCCCGCCGATGCAGCCCGGCATCCGCGACGAGCTCTACTGGAACCTTGAGGTGGCTCGGCGGGTGGTGGATCTGGGCCGGCAGCGCGGGCTCAACATCCGCTTCTATGACCCGTTGGTGCGCACCATCCACAGCGGCGATGACCCTCGCACCAATTGGAGTGTGGGCAAGGCCCATGCCGCGGCCGGTGGCTATGCCCTGGAAATTCACTTCGACGCTTACGGCCCCGATGGGGTGGGTTCCGGCGTGATCCCGGCCCTGCATCGTCCCCACAGCAGCATCGATGAGAGCCTGGCCCAGGCCTTCGGCGGTTACCCGCGCCACTTCCGGGGTGGTCTGGGCGGTCCTCGCCGGGGTATCACCCTGCTGGAGATCGGCAAGCTCGAGGCTCCGCTTGAAACGGCGCTGCGCAATCCAGCCAGCCGCCAGCAGGCTCTCGCCTCGATCACCACGCGGGTGGTGAATGCACTGGAGCTGGGTGTCGGCGGTGTGGCTGAGCCCACCGCCGCCCACAGCACGCCTGCCTCAGCTCACAGCCCCGTGGGGCTGGCAACGGGCGGCCAAAGAGTCATCCCCCAGCCAGTTCTGGGGCTTGGTGAACAGCTCGGTGAGCAGCGCTTCGCGGCTGCCGGCCTCGGGCTGATAGCCGTATTCCCAGCGCACCAGCGGCGGCAGCGACATCAGGATCGACTCGGTGCGGCCATTGGTCTGCAGGCCGAAGATCGTGCCGCGGTCGAACACCAGGTTGAACTCCACGTAGCGGCCGCGGCGATACAGCTGGAACTGCCGTTCGCGCTCGCCATAGGGCGTGTTGTGGCGCTTCTCAGCGATCGGCACGTAGCTGGGCAGGAAGGCGTTGCCGCAGGCGCCGGCCAGGGCGAACAGCTGCTCCCAGCTCTGGGGTTGGGGGCCCACCCGCTGGCCGGCAGCGGCGGCGGGGCCAGTGGGGGCCTGGCCTTTGTAGAGAACGCCGCGGGGATCCTGGTAGTCGTAGAAGATGCCGCCCACGCCGCGGGTTTCATCGCGGTGCTTCAGATAGAAGTATTCGTCACACCAGGGCTTGAACACCTCATAGAAGGCGGGGTTGACGCTGTCGCAGGCCCCCTTGAGGGTGCGGTGGAAGTGCTGGGCGTCTTCGAGGAAGGGGTAGTAGGGGGTGAGGTCGGCGCCGCCGCCAAACCACCACACCGGGCCTGCTTCGAAATAGCGGTAGTTGAGGTGAACGGTGGGGATGTAGGGGTTGCGGGGGTGCAGCACCATCGAGGTGCCGGTGGCGAACCAGCGGTGCCCCTTGGCTTCCGGGCGCTGGCTGAGGATCGAGGGCGGCAGCTCACTGCCTTCCACCTCCGAGAAATTCACGCCGCCCTGCTCGAAGACGCGGCCCTCCTTCATCACGCGGGAGCGGCCACCGCCGCCCTCGGGCCGCACCCAGCTCTCCTCCTGAAAGCGGCCGGTGCCGTCGAGCTGCTCGAGGCCGGCGCAGATGGAATCCTGCAAGCCCATCAGCAATGCCTTGGCCCGCTGGCGCGAATCGGCTGGTGGCGCCTCCAGGCTTGGCGTGGCGGCGGGGGCGCTGCCCAATTTGGCTTTGGTTCGCGACAGCAGGCCCTTCAACATCAGTGCAACCGCCCGGGGGGCTCAGGCAAACCGCCTCACCTTTTCAGCTCAACAGGCCGAGGCACAAGCTTTCGAGAGAGTTCGTGATCGCGATTGCGGTAGGCCCGTGGCGAGTGCGGCCGTGTTCAGAACACCTTCGGCCACCGCTTCTAGGATCCGGATCCTTTCCTCCCGCCCGATGGCCAGCGCAGATCAGGCCTTAGCCCAGGCCCTCGCCGCCCTCGAGCCCCTCACCGACGCCGGCAGCGGCCGCAGCCTGCTGGAGCTGGAGTGGATTCAGCAGGTGCGCGTGCAGAACAACCGCGTTGTGTTTCGCCTGGCGCTGCCGGGTTACGCCAATGCCCAGCGAGAACGCATCGCGGCCGATGCGCGCGGCGCCCTGTTGCAGCTGGGTGGGATCGACGATGTGCAGATCGAACTGGCGCCGCCGCCCGCGCCCGCGGCCTCGCATCAGCAGGCTCCGATCGGTGCGGCGGGCCATGGCGGTGGTGGGCCCGAGCGTCAGCCGATCCCCGGCGTGAAGCAGGTGATTGCGGTGAGCAGCGGCAAAGGCGGTGTGGGCAAGAGCACCGTGGCCGTGAACCTGGCCTGTGCGCTGGCGGCCTCGGGTCTGAAGGTGGGGCTGCTGGATGCCGATATCTATGGACCCAATGCCCCCACGATGCTGGGGGTGGCGGATCAGACCCCACAGGTGCGCGGCAGCGGCAACGCCCAGATCCTCACGCCGCTGGAGAGCTGCGGCATCGCCATGGTGTCGATGGGATTGCTGATCGATGCCGATCAGCCGGTGATCTGGCGCGGGCCGATGCTCAACGGCATCATTCGCCAGTTCCTCTATCAGGTGGAGTGGGGTGAACGCGATGTGCTCGTGGTGGATCTGCCTCCCGGCACCGGCGATGCCCAGCTCAGCCTGGCTCAGGCGGTGCCGATGGCCGGGGTGATCATCGTCACCACGCCACAGAGGGTGTCGCTGCAGGACGCGCGCCGTGGCCTGGCGATGTTCCAGCAGCTTGGGGTGCCTGTGCTGGGGGTCGTGGAAAACATGACGGCCTTCATCCCGCCCGATGCGCCGGAGAAGCGCTACGAGCTGTTCGGCTCGGGTGGTGGCGCTCAGTTGGCGCAGGAGAGCGAGGTACCTCTGCTGGCCCAGTTGCCGATGGAGCTGGCGGTGGTGCAGGGCGGTGATGGCGGGCGCCCGGCGGTGCTCAGTGCGCCTGAATCAGCCACCGCCCAGGCGTTCCGGGATCTGGCGGCGCGCCTGCCGCTGGCGGCCGCCGCATGACCCTGCTGGGGCTCTGGGGCCGGCGTCGCAGCGCCCTGTTCGCCGCCGGTGGCTCCCACCGGCGGCGCTGGGTCGATCGCGTCGACAAGTTGCTCTGGTGGATTCCCCTGGCGATGATCTTCGTCTCGGGGATCCTGATCGCCAGCACCCAGCGCCAGGCTGATTACGCCGACTGGTATCAGCACTGGGTCACGGCGGCGGTGGGCCTCGCCATCGCCCTCGGCCTGGCACGCATACCGGTGGAGAGCATCACCCGTTGGCCCTGGCTGATCTACGGCGTCACCGTGGCCAGTCTGATCGCGGTGCGGGTGGTGGGGGTGAGTGCCCTCGGCGCCCAGAGCTGGATCAACATCGCCGGCTTCAACGTGCAGCCCTCGGAGTTCGCCAAGATCGGCGCGATTCTGCTGCTGGCACGCGTGCTCTCGCGCCATCCGGTGGAGCGCCCGGTGGATCTGGTGCGGCCGGTGGCGATCATCAGCTTCCCCTGGCTACTGGTGCTGGTGCAGCCCGATCTGGGCACCTCGCTGGTGTTCGGCGCGGTGCTGCTGGTGATGATGTTCTGGTCGGGGATGCCCGGCAGCTGGGTGGTGCTGTTCCTTTCGCCGGTGATCACGGCGATCGTTGCCGGGGCGTTTCCTTGGTTGCTCCTGGCCTGGATCCCAGCCATGGGTCTGCTCGCCTGGAAGAGCCTGCCCTGGAAGCGTGCCGGGCTGTCGCTGGTGTTGGCGGTGCAGGGGCTCTTCGCGGTGGCCACCCCCTGGCTGTGGAACAACTTCCTGCAGCCCCACCAGCGCGATCGCCTCACCCTCTTCCTGGATCCCAACAAGGATCCGCTCGGAGGGGGATACCACCTGCTGCAGAGCACCGTGGGGATCGGCTCCGGTGGCTGGTTCGGCACCGGCTTGCTGCAGGGTCATCTCACCCTGCTGCGCTTCATCCCTGAGCAGCACACCGACTTCATCTTCAGTGCTCTGGGAGAGGAGCTGGGCTTTGTGGGCTCGGCGCTCGCGGTGCTGGGGTTTGTGGTCTGGATCTGGCGCCTGCTGCAGATCGCCGGCAAGGCCCGCAGCGATGTGGAGTCGCTGGCGGTGGTGGGTGTGGGAGCCATGGTGATGTTCCAGGTGGTGGTGAACATCAACATGACCATCGGCCTCGGGCCGATCACTGGCATCCCTCTGCCCTGGTTGAGCTACGGCCGATCGGCGATGTTGGTGAACTTCATCGCCCTCGGGCTCTGCGCGTCGGTTGCCCGCCGCGGCGGCCAGGGAGCGCCCCGCTGGTGAGTGCCCCAGAGCCCGTGAGCCTGGAACGGCTGCGCCAGCGGCTTGCTGAGGGAGTGCCAGCCGGCAGCAGCGACGATGACAGCGTGCGTCGTCAGTGGTGGGCGGCTCTCGCCACCCTCCAGGAGCATTTCCTGCTGCCGCTGGGCGCTCAGCAGGGTGTGTGGTTGGCCTCACCGCTGCCGGCCCTGCATGAGCCGGCCTTGCTGGAGCAGCTGCAGGGTTGGGTCTGGGCGCCTGCCGAGCTGGGAGATCTGTTGCAGGCGGGTTCGCCGCTGTTGCCGCCTGGGGTGAGCACGGCACCGGCGCGGGGCGCAGGAGGGTTTCAGCGCCTGCCGCTGTTGGAGGCCGATGGCACTGACCCGCTGCTCCTGGTGCTCACCCCGCGGCTGCAGGTGGCCATGGCTCTGCTGGGTGATCCGGCGCAGCGGCGCCTGGTGGTGCGGTTTGATCCAGCCACCCTCTCCGCGGCCCTGAGCCTGTTGGATGAGCGCCTGCAGCACACCGATCCCGAGCAGGGTCACAGGCTGCGCCAGGCGATTCAGTCGCTGGGGCCGCTGCAGAGCGATGAGCAGCTGGCGCAGCGTTTCTGGCCGCGGCTGGCGGAGCGGCTGGCGGCCATGGCGCCCAGCCTCACCCTGCAGCCCCTGGTGCATCGCAGCGCCGCCGCCGATGCCACGGCTGCCGCATCGCCCAGCAGCGAGCTGGCCTTGCTGGAGGCGCTCACCCATGAGGTGCGCACACCGCTGGCCACGATCCGCACCCTGATCCGTTCGCTGCTGCGCCGCAGCGATCTGCCGGAGCTGGTGCGCCAGCGCCTGCAGCAGATTGATGGGGAGTGCAGTGAGCAGATCGATCGCTTTGGGCTGATCTTTCTGGCGGCGGAGCTGCAGCGCGAGCCCCCCAGCGAGGATCAGTCCCTGGCCCGCACCGATCTGGCCCGGCTGCTGGAGCAGCTTGAGCCGGCGTGGCGCCAGCAGCTGCTGCGCCGCAGCCTGGCGATGGAGCTGTGCTGCAGCCCTGAGTTGCCACCTGTGCTCAGCGACCCGGCTCGGCTCGAGACAGTGCTGGGCGGCTTGGTGGATCGCTTCAGCCGCGGCCTGCCGGCGGGTGCGGTGGTGCGCCTGAGCCTGCAGCCCGCCGGTGCCCGCTTGAAACTGCGTTTCAGCGCCAGTGCCGCGGTGCTGGTGGAACCGGGTGAAACCGCAGCGGCCGAGCGGGTGGGCCCGGTGCTCAGCTGGAACCCCGGCACCGGCAGCCTGCAGCTCAGTCGGCAGGCCACCCAGCGGTTGTTTCACAGCCTGGGTGGACGGCTGGCGGAGCGGGCCGGTAACGATCTCACGGTGTTTTTCCCGGTGGCCCTCAGCTGAAGACAGCGGTTTGTTGACGGGTGTGAAGACCCCGCGGCACCAGGCTGTTCGCCCCAAAACACGGTGCTAGTTTCCGATCGAAAAGGTCTGCGGTCCGCCGACTCCCCTCTCCGGAACAGCCATGGCATTGAGCGGTCAACTCCCGAAGTACATCGGCAGCACGGGCGGTCTGCTCAACGCCGCTGAAACGGAAGAGAAGTACGCCATCACCTGGACCAGCAGCAAGGTTCAGGCGTTCGAGCTCCCCACCGGTGGCGCCGCCCACATGAATGAGGGCGAGAACATCATGTACTTCGCTCGCAAGGAGCAGTGCCTGGCGCTCGGCACCCAGCTGCGCACCAAGTTCAAGCCCCGCATCGAGGATTACAAGATCTATCGGATCTTCCCCGGCGGTGATACCGAGTTCCTGCACCCCAAAGATGGCGTGTTCCCCGAGAAGGTGAACGAGGGCCGTCAGATGGTGGGACACAATGCCCGCCGCATCGGTCAGAACGGCAACCCCGCCAGCATCAAGTTCACCGGCAAGAACACCTTCGATTCCTGAGGGCTGCGCGCCCTGTCCTGCTGCCGGCAGCGGGGCGATCAACCTCTATAAAGGCGGGGCCAGGCGCCCCGTTTTTTTTGCCTGCACGCCCTGTGATGCCTTCTCCCGACCGCGCCACTGTTCTGGCCCAGGCTCAGGCGGGTCACAGTTACATCCCCATCTGGCGCACCTGGCCGGCGGATCTGGAAACACCGCTCACCACCTGGCT
>JBDKGF010000269.1:0-2826 GCA_039798305.1 Cyanobacteriota bacterium | reverse complement strand
CGCCGAACTCAGGCTTGGTGTAGTCGGGCTGTACGGCCGTGAGGTAGTAGGCCCCGAGCACCATGTCCTGGGAGGGCGTGATGATCGGCTCGCCGGTGGCGGGCGAGAGAATGTTGTTGCTGGCGAGCATCAACATCCGCGCCTCGGTCTGCGCTTCGATCGCCAGAGGCACGTGCACGGCCATCTGGTCACCGTCGAAGTCGGCGTTGAAGGCAGGGCAGACCAGGGGGTGCAGCTGGATGGCGCGGCCGGCCACCAACTTGGGTTCGAAGGCCTGAATGCCGAGGCGGTGCAGGGTCGGAGCGCGGTTCAGCAGGATCGGGTGTCCTTCGATCACCTCCTGGAGCACCTGCATCACCTCATCGTCGGCGCGCTGAATCAGCTTCTTGGCGGCCTTGATGTTGTTAACAATGTTCTGGCGGATCAGGCGATGGATCACGAACGGCTGGAACAGCTCGATCGCCATCTCCTTGGGCAGGCCGCACTGGTGCATCTTCAGCTTGGGGCCCACCACGATCACGGAACGACCGGAGTAGTCGACCCGCTTACCGAGAAGGTTCTGACGGAAGCGACCCTGCTTGCCCTCGATGATGTCGCTCAGTGACTTGAGCGGACGGTTGTTCGCGCCCACCACGGTGCGGCCGCGGCGGCCGTTGTCGATCAGGGCGTCGACGGCCTCCTGCAGCATCCGCTTCTCGTTGCGGACGATGATTTCAGGGGCGAGGATCTCCTGCAGGCGCGCCAACCGGTTGTTCCGGTTGATCACACGGCGATAGAGGTCGTTGAGGTCGGAGGTGGCGAAGCGGCCGCCATCAAGCTGCACCATCGGGCGCAGATCGGGCGGGATCACCGGGATCACATCCAGCACCATCCACTCAGGACGGGCGCCAGTGGCGATGAAGTTATCGATCACGCGCAGGCGCTTGATCAGCTTGGCGCGCTTCTGGCCCTTGGAGCCGGCGATCTCCTCGCGCAGCTGCTCAGCCACCACGGGCAGATCGAGGTCCTCCAGCAGTTGCTTCAGCGCTTCAGCGCCGATGCCCACGGTGGGCTCGTTCTCGATCTCCGAATCTTCGGCGTAGATCTCGTCTTCAATCTCCAGCCACTCGTCTTCGGTGAGCAGCTGCTTGTAGGTGAGGTCTTTGTGGTCGCCCGCATCGAGCACCACATAGCAGTTGAAGTAAACGATCTGCTCCACATCCCGCAGGGGCATGTCGAGCAGGATCGCCACGTAGCTGGGGATGCCCTTCAGATACCAAACGTGCGACACGGGGGCCGCCAGCTTGATGAAGCCCATGCGGTGCCGGCGCACGCGGCTCTCGGTCACCTCCACACCGCAGCGCTCGCAGACGATGCCGCGGTGGCGCACCCGCTTGTATTTACCGCAATGGCACTCCCAGTCCTTGGAAGGGCCAAAGATCTTTTCGCAGAACAAGCCGTCCATTTCCGGCTTGAGCGTGCGGTAGTTGATGGTTTCGGGCTTGGTCACCTCGCCCACCACCTGACCATTGGGCAGCGTGCGCTGCCCCCACTGCATCACCCGCTCCGGAGAAGCGAGGGTGATCTTGACGTAGTCGAAGTGGTTCTCGGTGCGGAGATTGCTGTTGGTCATGGCCGGGTAGCGCGCGGTGGTCGGAGGAAACAGAAGGGATCAGACGGTCACCCGTGCGGGTGGTCCGGATCGATCAGCAATCAGTCGTCGTCGTAATCCGCGACGCCGAGGGATTCGTAGGTGGGCCGGTTGGGGGTGCTGCGGCGGGGGTTGATGTCCTGCATCAGGTCCACTTCCTCGCCGGCGTCGGTGTACACCGCAATGTCGAGACCAAGGGACTGCAGCTCGCGCATCAGCACCTTGAACGACTCGGGGGTACCGGGGCGGGGGATGGGCTTGCCCTTCACGATCGCGTTGAGCGCTTCGTTGCGGCCCTGCATGTCGTCGGACTTGACGGTGAGCAGTTCCTGCAGGGTGTAGGCGGCGCCGTAGGCCTCAAGGGCCCACACCTCCATCTCACCCAGACGCTGGCCGCCCTGCTGGGCTTTACCACCGAGGGGCTGCTGCGTGACCAGCGAGTAGGGGCCGGTGGAGCGGGCGTGGATCTTGTCGTCGACCAGGTGCACCAGCTTGAGGATGTGGGCGTAGCCCACGGTCACCGGTTGGTCGAAGGCTTCGCCGGTGCGGCCGTCGATCAGCTGGATCTTGCCGGGGTTTTCCGGGTCGTACACCCAGTCTTTGCCCGGTTGCGATTTGGCCGCTTCCAGGTAGGCCTGCACGGTGTTCTTCGAGGTTTCGGGGCCGTGCATCTCATCGAACGGCACCACCTTCACCCGGCAATCCAGGTGTGAAGCGGCCCAGCCCATCAGGCACTCGAACACCTGACCCACGTTCATCCGGCTCGGCACACCCAGGGGGTTGAGCACGATGTCGATGGGGCTGCCGTCAGGCAGGTAGGGCATGTCTTCCAGGGGAAGAATGCGGCTGATGATGCCCTTGTTGCCGTGGCGGCCGGCCATCTTGTCGCCCACCTGGATCTTGCGGCGCTGCGCCACATAGACCCGCACCACCATGTTCGCGCCCGGCGGCAGCTCATCACCCTGTTCACGGGTGTAGATGCGCACGTCAACGACGCGGCCGCGCTCGGTGCTGGGAACGCGCAGGGAGTTGTCGCGCACATCGCGGGCCTTCTCACCGAAGATCGCGCGCAACAGCTTCTCTTCCGGCGGCTGATCGGATTCGCCCTTCGGCGTCACCTTGCCCACCAGGATGTCGCCGCTCTCCACGTAGGCGCCCACGCGGATGATGCCCATCTCATCGAGGTTGCCCAGGCT
>JBDKGF010000268.1:0-6556 GCA_039798305.1 Cyanobacteriota bacterium | reverse complement strand
CGCAGCAAAAGCCCCCCTCCCGCGGAGAGGTGGCCGAGTGGTCGAAGGCGCAGCACTGGAAATGCTGTATAGGGGCAACTCTATCGAGGGTTCGAATCCCTCCCTCTCCGTTCACAAGGTCGACGAACCTGAATTCCAGGATCCACAGACCAGCCGCCCTCCGGGCGGTTTTTTTATGCTCAGCATCTGTGGTTCTGACCCCTGGCTGGAGGGCCTCAGCCGAAGCGTCCGGTCACGTAATCCTGTGTGGCTTTCTGTCGGGGAGCGTTGAAGATCGTCTCGGTGTCGGCGAACTCCTCCAGACAACCCACCTTGCCGTCGCTGTCGGGATTGGCGGTGACGTTGAAGAAGCCCGTCATGTCGCTCACCCGCACGGCCTGCTGCATGTTGTGGGTGACGATCACGATGGTGTAGCTCTTCTTGAGCTCATGCATCATTTCTTCGATCTTCAGGGTGGAGATCGGATCGAGGGCTGAGCAGGGTTCATCCATCAGGATCACCTCAGGCTCAATCGCAATGGCCCTGGCAATGCACAGCCGTTGCTGCTGGCCGCCGGAGAGGGAGTAACCACTCACCTTCAGCTTGTCCTTGGTTTCATCCCACAGAGCCGCCTTGCGTAAGGAGCGCTCCACCAGTTCGTCCATGTCGCCACGGAAACCATTGATCCGTGCGCCGAACGCGATGTTTTCGTAGATGCTCTTGGGGAATGGGTTGGGCTTCTGAAACACCATGCCGATGCGTCGCCTCACCTCCACCGGGTCAACATCGCGGGTGTAGAGGTCCTGGTTGTCAAACAGCACCCGACCCTTGAGTGAACAGCCCTCGATCAGGTCGTTCATCCGGTTGAGCGAGCGCAGCACCGTGCTCTTGCCGCAGCCCGACGGTCCGATGAAGGCCGTGACCTTGCCGCGGGGGATCTCCATGTAGACACCGCGCACGGCCACATTGGTGCCGTAGCTGATGCTCACGTTCTCGAGTGTGAAGCAGGCGCTGGAGTTGGACGACATGGGTGATCAGGGCTGGGAAGAGGAGGCGAACCGGTGCGTTCAGGTGCTGCTGAAGCGGCCCAGCCAGCGGGCCAGCAGATTGGCCAGCAGGATCATCACCACCAAGACAAACGAGGAGGCCCAGGCCAGCGCGATCTGGGCCTCATAGGGCATGATCGCGAAGTTGTAGATCAACACCGACATCGAAGCGATCGGGTTGAACAACCCCTCCGGCCAGAAGGGAGAAAACAGGGCCGTGAAGATCAACGGAGCTGTTTCACCGGCAGCCCTCGCCACCCCGAGCACCACCCCGGTGGCGATGGAGGAGAAGGCGGCGGGCAGCGTGATCCGGGTGATGGTGACGAACCGGGAAGCCCCCACCCCCATGGCGCCCCAGCGGAGTTCCTGCGGCACCAGCTTGAGGGCTTCATCGGTGGTTTTGATCACCGTGGGCAGCATCAGCACCGCCAGTGCGATGCCACCGGCCATGGCGCTGTAGCTCTGGTTGAAGAACAGCCTGGTGCTCACGATCAGGCCGTAGACGAACACCCCACAGATGATCGAAGGCACGCCGGCCAGCACATTGGTGCCGAAGCGCACGAAGCGGGCGAACCAGCCGGCCGAGGCGAACTCAGCCAGATAGACCCCCGCCCCGACGCCCACCGGCACGGCGATCAGTGCCGCGATCAGCGTCACGATCAGCGTGCCGAGGATGGCATTACCGATCCCGCCACCCTCGAGGCCGGGAGGGGGTGGCAACGCGGTGAGCAGCTGGAGGGTGATCAGCGAGCCACCCTTGAACAGCACATAGGCGATCACCACCACCAACGGCAGGACGGCCAGAGCCGTGAACAGACCGGAAGTGAGGGTGAGCAGCAGGTTCCAGCGGTTGCGCGCCAGGGAGGGCTGGAGGGTGAGTGAGCCGCGGCTGAAGGAGGTCATCGGGGCTCAGTATTTGAGGCTCAGTCGCCGCACGATCAGCTGGGCGAGCAGGTTGACCACGAGAGTGAGCAGCATCAGCACCAGGGCGGCGTACATCAACGCCGAGACCTGCAGTCCATCGGCTTCACCGAACTGATTCGCCAGCATCGAGGAGATCGTGTTGGCCGGAGCCAGCAGGCTGAGGCTGAAGTTGTTGGAATTGCCGATCAGCATCGTCACGGCCATGGTTTCACCCATGGCCCGGCCCAGGGCGAGCATCACACCGCCGGTGATGCCGGAGATCGCGGCCGGAAGGATCACATGCACGATGGCGCCCCAGCGGGTGGTGCCCACGCCGTAGGCGGCCTGACGCAGGGCCAGCGGCACCTGCTGCAGCGAGTCGCGGGAGATGGCCGTGATGATCGGAAGGATCATCACCACCAGGATCAGCACCGCGGGGGCCATGCCCGGACCCAGTGGCGTGGTGGAGAAGAAGGGAAGCCAGCCGAGCAGCTGATGCAGGCTGGTCAGTCCTGGCCTCAGGAAGGGTTCCATCACGAAGATCCCCCACAGACCGAGCACCACTGAAGGAATCGCCGCCAGCAGCTCCACCATCAAGCCCAGAACCTGCCGGAGCGGTAGAGGGATGAAGTTTTCGGTGAGAAAAATGGCGGTGCCCACGCCCAGCGGCACGGCGATCGCCAGAGCCAGCAGTGAGCTCACTACCGTTCCGTAGATGGCGGTGAAAGCCCCGTAGTGCTCGCCGATCGGATCCCAGTTCGAGGTGGTGAGGAACCCCAGCCCGAAGCGGGCGATCGCCTCGCGGGCCCCTCCCAGCACCGTGAACAGGATGCCGATGAGCACCAGCCCCACCACGGAGGCGAGCAGCACCGCCAGCTTCTGGAATCCCCGATCAATCAGCAGTTCCCAGGGGGGACGCCGCCGCTGCGAGAAGAGTTCGGGGCGCGCACCCGCTGCCATGGGGATCTTTACCTGGGCCGAATCTAAAGCTCTGGCGCAGGGCCGTTAGCGTTGGGTCCTAGGCAACAATCCCTGGGGCGCAGTCAGTCAGTTGGCACGGATCGTTGGCATCGACCTGGGCACCACCAACTCGGTGGTGGCGGTGCTCGAGGGCGGGCGCCCTCAGGTGATTGCCAGTGCCGAGGGCGGACGCACCACCCCTTCAGTGGTGGGTTTCAGCAAGGACGCGGAACTGCTGGTGGGTCAACTGGCCCGCCGCCAGTTGGTGCTCAACCCCCGCAACACCTTCGCCAACCTCAAGCGCTTCGTCGGGCGCCAGTGGGACGAGCTGGAGGACAGCAGCCTCTCGGTGCCCTACACCGTCCGCGCCAACGACCAGGGCAATGTGCGCGTGGTCTGTCCGGCCACGGAGCGGGAGTACGCGCCGGAGGAACTGGTGGCCAGCATCCTGCGCAAGCTCGTGGATGACGCCAGCACCTATCTGGGTGAACCGGTCGAAGCGGCGGTGATCACCGTGCCGGCCTACTTCAACGATGCCCAGCGCCAGGCCACCCGCGATGCCGGTCGCTTGGCCGGGATCAACGTGGAGCGGATCCTGAATGAGCCCACGGCCGCTGCGCTGGCCTATGGCTTCGATCGCAGCACCGTCAAGCGTGTGCTGGTGTTCGACCTTGGGGGCGGCACCTTCGACGTGTCGGTGCTGCGCATCGCCCAGGGGGTGTTCGATGTAAAGGCCACCAGCGGCGACACCCAGCTGGGTGGCAACGACTGGGATCGGCGCATCGTCGACTGGCTGGCTGATCAATTCCAGAGCGAGCACGGCATCGATCTGCGCCGCGATCGCCAGGCCCTGCAACGCCTCACCGAAGCCGCGGAAAAGGCCAAGATCGAGCTGAGTGGTGTGCAGAGCACGCCCATCTCCCTGCCGTTCATTGCCACGGGTGAGGCGGGGCCGCTCCATATTGAAACCACGCTTGAGCGGCGCAGCTTCGAGGGCCTCTGCCCCGACCTGCTCGATCGTCTGCTCCGGCCCGTGCAACGCGCTCTGCGGGATTCCGGCCTCGCGGCTGAGGACATCGACGACGTGGTGCTGGTGGGCGGCTCCACGCGCATGCCGATGGTCCAGGAGATGGTGCGCACCCTGATCCCGCTCGAGCCCTGCCAGTCGGTCAACCCGGACGAGGTGGTGGCGATCGGTGCGGCCGTGCAGGCCGGAATCCTCACCGGTGAGCTGCGCGACCTGATGCTCAACGACGTGACACCGCTCTCCCTCGGCCTGGAAACGATCGGTGGGGTGATGAAGGTGCTCATCCCGCGCAACACCTCGATCCCGGTGCGCAAGAGCGATGTGTTCAGCACCTCTGAAGCCAACCAGAGTTCCGTGGAGATCCACGTGCTCCAGGGTGAGCGGCAGATGGCGGAAGGCAACAAGAGCCTGGGCCGCTTTCGCCTTTCCGGCATTCCCCCGGCCCCGCGTGGGGTGCCTCAGGTGCAGGTGTCCTTCGATATCGATGCCAATGGCCTGCTGCAGGTGTCGGCCACCGATCGCACCACCGGTCGTCAGCAGAGCGTGAGCATTCAGGGGGGCTCGAACCTCAGTGAGGATGAAATCAAGACCCTGATCGAAGAGGCCGAGCAGAAGGCCAGCGAGGATCGGCGCCGCAAGGCCGAGATCGACCGGCGCAACCGCGCCCAGACCCTGGTAGCCCAGGCGGAACGTCGCCTGCGTGATGCCGCGCTCGAACTGGGCCCCTATGGCGCTGAGCGTCAGCAACGCGCTGTGGAGATCGCGGTGCGCGACGTGCAGGATCAACTGGCGACGGGTGATCTGGGCGATCTGGATCTGGCGGTGAGCCAGCTGCAGGAATCTCTCTATGGGCTGAATCGTCGTCTGGCCAGCGAACGCAAGCAGGACAGCAGCCCCCTGCAGGGTCTGAAGAACACGCTGGGTTCGCTCAAGGACGAGCTCTTTGCCGATGACGACTGGGATGACTGGGATTCCCGCGGTCGCGGTCGCGATCCCTGGGCGGAGCCGTCCTGGGGAGCCGGTCGCAGCGGCTGGGGCGCCGATGACTGGAGTCGTCCAGCACCGGCACCTCGCTTCGAGCCTCCGCCGGTGCGTTACCCGGAGCCAGAGCCTTATGCCGATCAGGGCCGTTTCGCCGATGACGCCCGCTACAGCCCTCAGCGTTTCAGACCAGAGCCCCGCACACCGGAGCGGTTCGAAACAGTCGCGGAAGACCGCGATCGTGACGACCGATCCCGCGACGGGCGCTATCGCGATGACCGCGAAGCCGATCGCTTCAGTGCTCAAGCCGCGCCGCGCCGCAACGTACGGCCGGCCCCGTTTGAGGGTGATCCCTGGGCTGAGGACTGAGCCCGGTGAGCAGTGCTCCCTTCCGCTCGGCGGTGAACCATTGGGCGGTGCTGGGGCTCGACCCCGGCGCTGACTCCCAGGCGCTGAAGCGCGCGTTTCGCCAACAGGCGCGCCGTTGGCATCCCGATCTCAACGGCAATGATCCCCATGCCGAGGAACAGTTCAAGGCCGTCAACGAGGCCTATGCCGTTCTCAGCGATCCCCAGCGTCGCCAGCAATGGGAGCTGGGGCTGGATACCGCTGAAGCGGCGGCGGCCGGGCTCGATCCCTTTGCCCAGGGTTTTCCTGATTTCCACGACTACATCGAGGAACTCTTCGGGATCCCGCAGCGTCGATCAGCGGCCGATCGCTCCGCCGAGCCCGAGGCGCCGCCGGTGGCAGAGCCCCGTGAGCGCAGTGAGGTGACGGCGGCGCCACCACCACCGGTGCCGGCGGTGGTGGCCAGCAGTGATTGCGAGTCCGTGGTGGAGCTCACCCCGGAACAGGCGCTCCAGGGCGAGCGCGTGGAGATTGAGCTCCCCGATGGCACCTGTGTGGAGGTCTGGACCCCGGCGATGGCGGGGGATGGTTGGCGGCTGCGGCTGGCTGGTGTGGCCCCCGGCGGTGGCGATCACTTTCTGCAGCTGCGCGTGCGCACGCCGGAAGGGCTGCGCATCGATGGTCTGCGGGTGCACTACCAGCTGGATCTCTCTTCGGCGGAAGGGGCCCTGGGCTGCTCCGTTGTGGTGCCGACCCTCGATGGCCCCGTGCAGCTGCGGGTTCCGGCCGGCTCGTCAAGTGGCCGACTGCTGCGCCTGCGGGGGCGTGGATTGCGACAGGGCGATCAGCGCGGTGATCAGCTGGTGGAAGTGCGGCTGATGGTGCCCAGTGCCCTCACCGAGGCGGAGGAGGCGCTCTATGCCCGCCTGCAGCAGTTGGCTGCTGCACTCGATGGTGAACGGAGCTGAACCGACATCGCTGAACAGTGAGACACTGAACCCAGCGTTTGCTCCACGATGTCGGTTCACGTCCTGCTGTTCGATGCCGGCAGCGACAACGAGGGCATCCACTCCCTCGAGCTCAATGGCACCACCGTGGTGCTGCTGTTTGAGGACCGCGATGACGCCGAGCGCTACGCCGGCCTGTTGGAAGCTCAGGATTTCCCAGCTCCAACGGTGGAGGCCATCGAGCGTCGTGAGATGGAGGAGTTCTGCAGCAGTGCCGGCTACGAAGCGCGGTTCGTGCCGGCCGGCTTTCTGCCGCAGAGTGCCGAAGATCGCCTCCTGATCGCTCCGCCCGAGAAGAACATGGA
>JBDKGF010000267.1:0-3036 GCA_039798305.1 Cyanobacteriota bacterium | reverse complement strand
GCCCAGGGTTGCCAGGCCCGGCTGTCGCCGCCCCAGCCATGCAGGGCGATCAGCTGCGTGGTGCAGGCTGCCTGGCTCATGGCGATCCCAGGGCGCTGATCAGCAGCTCCAGGCTGCCTGGGGGCAGATCGTGGCGCAGCACCAGCCGCAGCCGTGCTGTATCCGCCGGAACCGTGGGGGGACGGATCGCCACACTGAGCAGCCCTGCCTGCTCCAGCTGCCGCTGCAGGGCCAGGGCGCGCTGGTTGTCGCCCACCACCAGCGGCAGGATCGGGCCCTGCCCGGGCGGCCGCGGCCACCCCGCCGCCTCCAACCGGTTGCGCCAGCGCTCGGCGCGAGCCAGCAGTTGCTGGCAGCGCTCAGGGTGCTGCTGGATTTGCGCCAGAGCAGCCAGTGCGGCTGCCGCCAGGGGCGGGGCCAGAGCCGTGGTGTAGCGGTAGGGGCCGGAGTGCTGCAGCAGCCACTCCCCCACCAGCGCCTCGCCCGCCAGAAAGGCACCGCCGCTGCCGAAGGCTTTGCCGAAGGTGCCACTGATCAGACTCACGCCAGCCAGGCCGTAACCCAGGCCGCGGCCGCCGGGGCCCAGCACACCCAGGGCGTGGGCTTCATCCAGCAGCAGGGCGGCGTTGTGGCGCTCGCACAGCGCACTGAGGCGGGCCGGATCGGGGGAGGTTCCCTCCATCGAGAAGAGGCTTTCGCTGATCACCAGCAGCCGGCGTTGAGGCTGATCGCGGCGCGCCTGCAGCAGGCGCTGCTCCAGTGCATTGAGCTGGTTGTGGGCGAAGCGCTGCAGCCGCGCTCCGCTGGCGCGAACGCCCACGAGCAGCGAGTGATGGATCAGCCGATCGGCCAGTACCAGGGTGTGGCGATCCGCCAGGGCCTGAACCGCCGCCAGGTTGGCCTGAAAGCCGCTGGGGAAGAGCAGCACCCGCTCGCGCTGCAACCAGGTCGCCAGGGCGGGTTCCAGCTGCTCATGCACGCTGCGCCCACCGCTCACCAGCCGCGAGGCGCCGGCGCCCACGCCCTCCTGGAGCATCGCCTGGCTGGCGGCTGCCACCAGGGCGGGGTGGGCAGCCAGGCCCAGGTAATCGTTGCTGGCCAGATCCAGCAGTGTGGGGCTGCCCGGGGCTGTGCTCTGCAGGCCAGCCTCACCCGCTGGCCGCCAGCCGCGCGGCTGGCGGCGCCGGTCGGCGGGCCGCTGCTCGAGATCGTCCGCCAGAGTCCCACGCCAGGACATCTCTGCGCCGGTGGCATGCGCCTGGACCAAGCCCGCTGCTGCGCTGTGGTGCGTTCAGTCTGCCGCTGAGCTGGTGCCCATAGGATCTGCTAATGGCAAGCAGCACTCAGGCCTCTGACGCCGCGTCGTCCTCCGGCGAGGGAGCTGGTGTTGTTCCGCCCCTCGAGCAGCTGTTTCCCTTCCCGCTCGACGGCTTCCAGCTCGAGGCGATCGACGCTCTTAACCAGGGCCGTTCGGTGGTGGTGAGTGCCCCCACCGGCTCAGGAAAAACCCTGGTGGGCGAGTACGCGATCCATCGCGCCCTGGCCCACGGGCGCAAGGTGTTTTAAACAACGCCGCTCAAGGCGCTCTCCAACCAGAAGCTCCGCGATTTCCGCGAGCAGTTCGGCGCCGAGCGGGTGGGTCTGATGACCGGTGATCTCACGGTGAACCGTGAGGCCTCGGTGGTGGTGATGACCACCGAGATCTTCCGCAACATGCTCTATGCGGAGGCCGATCAGGGCGACGACCCGCTCGAGGATGTGGAGGCGGTGGTGCTCGATGAGTGCCACTACATGAACGACTCCCAGCGCGGCACGGTGTGGGAGGAATCGATCATTCACTGCCCGCCGGTGGTGCAGCTGGTCGCGCTCTCGGCCACGGTGGCCAATGCCGGGCAGCTCACCGACTGGATCGAGCGGGTGCATGGCCCCACCCAGTTGGTGATGAGCGATTTCCGGCCGGTGCCGCTGGCCTTCAGCTTCTGCAGCGCCAAGGGGCTGCATCCGCTGCTCAATGAGGAGGGCACCGGTCTTCACCCCAACTGCAAGGTGTGGCGCGCCCCCAAGGGCAACAAACGCAAGGGCCCGAAAACCCCCAAGCCACCCCAACCGGAGGCGCCGCCCCTGGGCTTTGTGGTGGCGCAGATGGCCGAGCGGGAGATGCTGCCGGCCATCTATTTCATCTTCAGCCGCCGCGGTTGCGATAAGGCGGTGCGCGATCTGGGCAAGGTGTGCTTGGTGTCGCCCGAGGAGCAGGCGCGCATCGCCGCCCGCCTCGAGGTGTTCATCGCTGCAACCCCGGAAGCCGTACGCGATGGCGGCCACGACGACGCCCTGCTGCGGGGCATCGCCGCCCACCACGCCGGTGTGTTGCCCGCCTGGAAGGAGCTGATCGAGGAGCTGTTCCAGCAGGGGTTGGTGAAGGTGGTGTTCGCCACCGAAACCCTGGCGGCAGGTATCAACATGCCGGCGCGGAGCACGGTGATCTCAGCGCTCTCCAAGCGCACCGAGCGGGGCCACCGGCCGCTGATGGGCAGTGAGTTTCTGCAGATGGCCGGCCGGGCCGGGCGCCGCGGGCTCGACACACAGGGCTATGTGGTCACGGTGCAGAGCCGCTTTGAGGGGGTGCGGGAAGCGGGTCAGCTGGCCACGGCGCCCTCCGATCCACTGGTGAGCCAGTTCACCCCCAGCTACGGCATGGTGCTCAACCTGCTGCAGCGCTACGACCTCGAGAAGGCCAAGGAGCTGGTGGAGCGCAGCTTCGGGCGCTATCTGGCCACCCTCGATCTGGCCGACGATGAGGCCCGCATCGCCGAACTGCGCGAGCAGCTCAGCCACCTCAGCGATGAAGCGGTGGAGGTGGCCTGGGACGACTTCGAGGACTATGAGAAGCAGCGCGGCCGCCTGCGGGAGGAGCGGCGCCTGCTGCGGATCCTGCAGCAGCAGGCCGAGGAAACCCTGGCCCATGAGCTCACCCTGGCGCTGCGTTTCGCTAGTGAGGGCACGCTGGTGAGCCTGAAGGCGCCGGTGCTGCGCAGC